>CAITKS010000128.1 GCA_903893085.1 uncultured Actinomycetes bacterium
AAAAGTACGCTGGGGATTTATCGGTGCAGGTTACATTGCAAAATTAGCGCTCTATCCAGCGCTGCTGAATTCAAAAGTTGGTGAAATTTACGCGGTTGGCTCTAAGGATGTTGAGCGAGGTAAATCTCTTTCACCTTCCGGTCTGGTTTATACAGATTATGACGTGCTACTTGCAGATCCAAAAGTTGAAGCAATTTATATCTCACTCCCAAATTCATTACACATTGAATGGTCTATCATGGCCATGCGCGCCGGCAAGCATGTTCTCTGTGAAAAGCCCGCAGCTATGAACGTTGCACAATTAAAAGAGGCAATTGCCGTTGCAAAGGAAACTGGGATGATTTTTATGGAGGCCAGTTGGAATCGTTGGCATCCTCGCACTATTCGCCTCAAGGAAATTGTTGATTCAGGGCTAATTGGGGAAGTGAAAAACACTCGCAGCGCATTTACATACGATGGACTTGATCCAAGCAATATCCGCGCAATTCATGAACTCGGTGGCGGTGGTCTTTATGATCTTGGTCCATATTCTGTTGCCGCACCTATTTGGTTGATGGATTTTGCACCCGTTACAAACATTTCCACTGAAGTGAAGTGGCATCCAGGTGGTTGCGATGAAACAGTCACGACCTCATTTGATATCGGTGGTGCACACGCTGAAGCGTTAACATCTATGAACACTCCAAACACTCTTTACTTTGATGTGATCGGAACAAAGGGTCGCGTTTCATTAACTGGCAACGATGCATTTAATTCACATAACAAGCCGAGCACTCTGGAAATTGAAATTGACGGAAAAATCACAGTTGAGAAATTCGATGCATGCGATCCATATCAACTAATGGCTGAGTCGATGTCTCGACGAATTCGCGGGGGAGAAGGTTGGCTGATGCCTCATTCTGACTCAATCGCATTTGCTGAAGTCTTTGATCGCGCATTTGAGGTTATGGGTCGCCCGTAAACATCGGGTTAATTCTTATATTCTGAGATTTTTTCAAGTGGCGAATTGTGCCCCATTAGATAGTCTTGCCTACGAAATTAACTTTTGGAGGACGTCATGGAAGATACAGCAACCTGCCCTTATACCGGTGCAAAGTTAGCCGATGAAGGAAAGTACAACCGTGACTGGTGGCCTAACCAACTAGACCTAAAGATTTTGCAGGGGAATTCTCCAAAGGCTGATCCGATGGATGAGAAATTTAATTACGCCAAAGAATTTAAATCATTAGATCTAAAAGCGGTAACACGCGATATTGAAAAGTTGATGACAACATCACAAGAGTGGTGGCCGGCAGATTATGGACATTACGGTCCATTCTTTATTCGTATGGCATGGCACAGCGCCGGCACATATCGCACAAGTGATGGACGTGGCGGCGGCGGTGCAGGAATGCAACGTTTTGCACCTCTTAACAGCTGGCCAGATAACGTAAATCTGGACAAAGCACGTCGTTTACTTTGGCCAATTAAGCAAAAGTACGGCAAGAAAATTTCCTGGGCAGATCTAATGATTTTGACCGGCAATATTGCGATCGAATCAATGGGCTTGAAAACTTTTGGTTTTGGTGGCGGACGTGAAGATGTTTGGGAACCAGATGAGACTTACTGGGGTAAAGAAGCGCAATGGCTTGCTGACGAGCGTTATTCAGGTGATCGCAATCTTGAAGAACCACTTGCAGCCGTTCAGATGGGTTTAATTTATGTAAACCCTGAAGGACCAAATGGCGAACCAGATATTTTGGGTTCTGCGCGAGATATTCGCGAAACTTTTGCACGCATGGCTATGAATGATGAAGAGACCGTTGCGTTGATTGCCGGCGGTCACACATTCGGTAAAGCACATGGCGCTGCAGATCCAGGCAAGCATGTTGGCGCAGAACCAGAAGGTGCTGCAATTGAAGAGATGGGCCTTGGCTGGAAGAACTCATTTGGCAAAGGAAGCGGCGCCGAAACTATTTCTAGCGGTCTAGAAGGTGCATGGACACCAACACCAACCAAGTGGGATAACACTTACTTCAAGACTTTATTTAAATATGAATGGAAGCAAACAAAGAGCCCAGCAGGTGCAACACAGTGGATTCCAACTGATGAATCTGCGGCAAAGGCTGTGCCAGATGCACACATTGCGGGAAAGACACATGCACCGGTTATGTTTACGACCGACTTAGCGCTTAAGACAGATCCAGCTTATGAAAAGATTTCACGGAAGTTCTTAACTGATCAAGATGCATTCGCTGATGCTTTTGCACGCGCTTGGTTTAAGTTAACTCACCGCGATATGGGTCCGGTTGCTCGCTACCTCGGACCACTTGTTCCAAAAGAAGCGCTGATTTGGCAAGATCCACTGCCAAAGCCAAGCAAAGTTAAGTTAACAGATAAGAAAATTGCTGATTTAAAGAAAGCAATTCTGACATCTGGTCTTTCTACTTCTCAATTAGTCACAACCGCGTGGGCATCCGCATCGACTTTCCGTGGAACAGATAAGCGCGGCGGTGCCAACGGTGCTCGTATTGCACTTGAACCACAACGCAGCTGGGAGGCAAATAACCCTGCCGAACTTGCCAAAGTTTTGAAGAAGTTTGAAAAGATTCAAAAGTCTTTCAACGCCAAGAATAAGAAGTCACCAGTGTCGCTGGCTGACCTCATAGTTCTTGGAGGTAGCGCCGCAATTGAAGAAGCTGCAAAGAAGGCTGGCGTTAAAGCTAAGGTGCCATTTAAATCAGGGCGTACCGATGCAACTCAAGCACAGACCGATGTTGCCTCTTTTGCAGTTCTTGAACCAATTGCAGATGGATTCCGCAACTTCGTTAAAGGCAAGAGCCAAATTCAAGCCGAATATCATCTTGTAGATCGTGCGGCTCTATTGACGTTGACTGCGCCAGAGATGACAGTTCTTGTCGGAGGTTTGCGCGTACTTGGCGCTAACGCTGATGGTTCTGAAACTGGCGAATTAACTAAGAAGAAAGGTGTTTTAACAAATGACTTTTTTGTTAATTTGTTATCACTAAACACAACTTGGGCGCCAAAGAAAGGCACCGAACTATTTCAGGCGCTCGAAAACAAGAGTGGAAAAGTAAAGTGGACTGGTTCTCGTGCTGACCTAGTCTTCGGTTCTAACTCTGTCCTTCGCGCAGTCGCCGAGGTTTATGCCAGCGATGATGCGAAAGAGAAGTTCGTTAAAGACTTTATCTCTGCCTGGACCAAAGTCATGGAACTAGATCGCTTCTAAATACAAATCGATCTCGGTGGGACGGGTCGGACTTGAACCGACGACGACCGAATTATGAGTTCGGGGCTCTAACCAACTGAGCTACCGTCCCTGGTGGGGATGATGCGAACTTTACTGTACTTAAAGACCTGCCTTGCCAAGTAATTGATTTAGATGCTCCAAATGATGATCTGCATGCGGTAATTCTTCACGTGTATGTGTTGTTAAGACTCCGGCGACAGTGCAGCCAGCCTCTTTTGCAGATGTAACTCCGCCAGGTGCATCTTCAATAGCCCAACATTGATCTGTTTGTAGACCTAAACGATCTGCACCGAGAATAAATGGTTCTGGAAAAGGTTTTCCGCGAGTTACTTGATCAAAGGTAACTGAATTAGCAGGCATGGGAATTTTGCCCGCACGAGTGCGAGCAATTGCCAGATCCGTTGTGCATGAAGTAACAATTGTCCAAGGAATATCGCGATCATTGAGTTCAGCCAACAATTCCAGTGCGCCGGGTACAGCATGCACACCATCGATATCTGAGATTTCTAAATCTGTAACGCGACGAATCCATTTTTGAATTTCTGCTTCTTCGCGGTCGCCAATAACATTTCGCAGAGTTTGTTCTGCCGGAACTCCATGATGACCGGCAAGTGCTTCAAGGGGGATGCCAGCTTCGTTTGCCATCGTGATCCACGACTTCATCACGGCAGCAGTGGAATCAACTAACGTGCCATCTAAATCAAAGAGAAAACCAATCTTTTTCAATTACTTGCCTACATCTTTCTTTGGGCGTGGATCGCGCTGCATCCCGCGGCGTCCCCAAAATTCCCACATATCCATTACCCCTAGTACAAGTGCGAAACCAAAGAGTAAATCTTCAGCGGGTGCAGAGAATATGCGCAGACCAACAATTGCATCTGGGCTATACATAACAATATTTTTTGAAGTCAGCCACCAATTTGTTAGGAATTGAAAGGGCAAGATAATTCCATACGAAGTCCAAAACGCAGGTCGAGTAAGAAGTGAGTTCTTAAAGAGAAATAGGTCTGCCATGACTGCAACGGCAAATGCGGTGATTGCGATATCGCTGTAAATCATTGACCGAACTCATCTTTTCGCCAGTGTGGTTTAACTGTCGTCACACCTTCAATTGTCATGATCGCCGCCATTGGAATGACGATAAAGAAGAGGTACTCCTCGAGAGGAATATTTAAAGGGCCAACAATTCCCAGCATCTGATTGCGATCAAAGAACCAGTGGCCTTTCGAAATTGCATATGCATCCCAAAGTAAAAATAGGGTACTAATTGGGAGAACGCTGAGTGCCACTCTTTTGATTCGGCGAAGAACTCCAACTTTTAGCGCAATCTCTAACCAGAAAGATCCGCAGACTGTGAAGATTAACATCGCCATGTAGTTCCACTTTTGCACGGGTAAATCCTCTCATGCATAAACCCAGTTCACGCCTCATGCTTTGGTAGTGTTATAGATATAAAGCAATTATTCGTGAGAAATGGGGGAGTTCGTGCCAGATTTGGAACTTGAGCTTTTCCTTAAAGTAAGAAAGTTTTCTCGTTTAGCAATCGGCATAGCAATCGCCCTCTCTTTCGTATTTGCGCAAGTAATTTCGACTAGCGATATAACTTGGCAAGTAGTTGTTGCCTTGATTGCCTTGGCTGTCGGAATTCCACATGGGGCACTGGATCACTTAGTCACGTTGCCCCGAACTAGCGCAATCAAGATGGCTGTGTTCATTTTCGTTTATGTTGCGGTGGCAATTGCCGCGGTTGTTGCGCTTTTAACTTGGAATGTAATTGGGTTTATTGCCGTAGTCGTGATGAGTGCGGTGCACTTTGGTATAGGTGATGCGGCCTTTATCTCTGAGATCGACCGCAGATCCGTTGACCGAAAGCCTTTCCAGAAATACCTATATGCAGCCGCTGCCGGAACTTTGCCTGTGGTCATTCCGCTGGTAAATGAGAAGAGCAATTCGGCTCTTGAGAAAGTAAATCCGCAGCTTTTAGATTGGCATCAAGGTTTAAATAACGATCTAATGCTCTGGACAATGGTGTTGACCGCAATTGTGCTGTTGCGCTTGGTTCAAAAACGCCGCGATGGGGAAGCAATTGATCTGGTTCTGCTTTATTTATTGGCCGTAACTTCACCGCCACTTGTGGCATTTGCGGTCTATTTTGGATGTTGGCACGCGTTGCGCCACACCGCGCGCTTGACGCTAACGTTGCCAAGTTCGCAAGCCGCGTTTGCAGAAGGTAATTCACAAAGAGCATTTATCAAGGCGGTTTTGCCTGGAACACCAGCGCTGATCGGAACCTTTGTTGTGGCTGCGGCGATAGTTACCTTCCGCGGAGATTCATTGGATGATCAATTCTTATGGGTATCTCTTGTTGTTGTTTGGGCGTTGACTGTTCCGCATATGGCGGTTACGGCGCGACTTGATCGAAAGGCGCTGTCTTGAAGTTTTTATTGGTAATTGTTTTGGCGCTGATGAATATCGCTCCGGCCCAAGCGGCGCCGGTTTACATATTCCCAGTGGCAGATTGCGCCGTTAACTATGCCCGCGCACATCATGATTATGCCGCCACCGATATATTGGCTAAAAAAGGTTGCAAATTCGTTTCGCCTGTAAACGGTGTGATTGATGAGGTAAATCGCGTTGATAGCTGGAGCGGAAAGACCAATCTTGGAATCGATCGCGGTGGGCTTTATGTATCGATCATTGGTGAAGATGGCGTTCGTTATTACGGATCGCATTTAACATCCGTTGTTGCATCCATCCAACCCGGAGTAACAGTTAAAGCTGGGCAGATTCTTGGAAAAGTTGGTTCCACCGGAAGTGCGCGCGGAACAGCGCCGCATCTGCACTTTGGAATCTCTTGGCCAACCCCAACGCAAGCAAATGTCTGGTGGGTTCGTCGCGGCGTTGTCTTGCCCTGGAAATATTTAGATGCATGGAAAGCCGGTAAAGATTTATCGCCGGCTAAGGCAGTAGCTGCCGCGCTAAAAAAGAACGGTGAGATTCCACCGCTTCCAAAGAAATAGGAATTAAAAAACCCCGCCGCTTTCGCGACGGGGTTTTTCTAAACTAAGTGTTATTAGTTAGCGTTCACTGCATCGGCCTGAGGACCCTTTGGACCCTGTACGACCTCGAATGAAACTGACTGACCCTCTTCAAGGGACTTGTAACCGTTTCCTTGGATTGCTGAGTAGTGAACGAATACATCTTGTCCGCCACCATCAACTGCAATGAAACCGAAACCCTTTTCAGAGTTGAACCACTTAACTGTACCTGTTGCCATGTTTTACTTTTCCTTCGATATGTGGGTGTTTAAGAAATCCTCAAACACGGTCTTCCTCTTGC
>CAITKS010000129.1 GCA_903893085.1 uncultured Actinomycetes bacterium
CAGTTACCGTTAATCGTTGTTGAAGTTACCGTAAATGGAACCGTGCCAGTGTAAGTCGTGACATTCGATGAATAACCAGGACTTAGAGTAAGAGATTTGGGGAAATTTATTCCCGTAAGCGTCGAAACAGTAGATGCAGCCCTTGTAATGGTTAGCGTGTATGTCGTCGAGGTTCCATTATCTGCATACGCTCTAATAGTTACGACATTTGACCCAACAGATAATGCAATTGGATAGGCTGATAAGGCTGAACCACTTGTCAGGGCGTATGTACTACCATTGAACGTTGCCGTTGCTGTCTCGTTATAGCCTGCCCAAGTTGCGGTGATATTTGCAGTCGTTGACTCACTTGCAGCAGCTGCCGTGTAGGCAAGGGTGCCCGCGGCAAAAGTCGGAGATATTGCAACTCCGTTACTCAATGCAAGCCCAGAAAGGGCAGATACGTTTCCTTTGGCAACATTGACATTTACGACGATTGAAGCCGTCGCACCAACCGAATCTGTCGCCGTAATTGTCGTTGTCCAGGTTCTGGCATCTATGGCTAGAAATCCGGGACCTCTTCCAGCTCTAAGAATCGCGGTATTAGCTGTAGAAGTATCGAGCGAAAAAGCGATACCGGCTGGTGATGTTGCTAAAGTAAAGGTCTTATTTCCAGTTCCACCTGATGAGGTAATAGTTGAATAGCCAAGATATCCATCGGTGAGATTTCCATTGACAACATTTAAGTTTGTCACGGGTGCCGTTAGTGTAACTGCACCGTTAATTGTGTAATTCTGATTTGCTGAGGAAGAAGCACCGTAAAAATTAGGGCTGGTACCGCCACCACTGTAGGCCGCGGATAAAACATTTACGCCCGTGGCGAGTGCGGTCGTCGTACAAGTCGCAACTGCTGAAGAGACCGTAACTGCTGAACATCCCGAAATTGATGTTCCACCCGCCATGAAGTTCACAGTCCCAGCACCACCTGAACCAATGGTTGCAGTGAGTGTGACAGATCTGCCGACCGTTGATTGAGCCAGTGGACTTAGCGTCAGAGTAGTTGTTGTTGCGGATCCTGACCGTACCGGAACACGTGGAGCTGATCTAACGCTGTACAAAGCCTTACTGCTTGAGTATGCCTGAATCGAAATGTAGTAAATAGTTCCGTTGGTAAGTCCACTAATGCTGCAAGTCGTTGTAGGCGCAGTGGAAGTACAAGTTCCCAATTGGCTTCCGCCAGTCAACGCATCAAACAAAGAAACCGTGTACTGGCTAATCGGACTACCGTTGGCATTGGGAGCGGTCCAACTTATGTTAACTGTTCCTGAGGTAGTTGTGTAAGTCATTGATGAATTACTTGGCGGATTCGGGTTTGTAAATGGAGTTCCAGCAATTCCGTTTGAGGTTGCTCCATTTCCTACTCTTGAAACAGCCCGAATTTTTGGTGTATAAGAAGTTCCATTTGTCAGGTCAGAAATGATAATTGGCGAAGTATTAGAGGTAGCTGCCAACCATGTTGTTCCGTCATTAAGCGTGTATTGATATGAAGTAATTGGTGCATTTGCGTCAGCTGATCCAGCCGAGAATGCGACGGAAAGAAATGCGTTACCGGGAGTGACGCTGCTAATTGTTGGCGCACCTGGCAGCGCAGCTGGTTGCACAAGCACTCTTGGCGAAGTAGCAACGCTGTTGCCTGCAGCGTTCGTTGCAACAACGGAATAGTAATAAGTGGTATTTGCGGCTAAGCCAGTGATCCGACAGTCAAACGAGGCAGTGGTACAGGCAGTGCCTGCTTCAGTTCCACCGGTAAGTGCGGTGTATGCCCGAGCAGTGTAGGTAGTTATTGCCGAGCCACCATTGCTAGTTGGGACTTTCCAATAAACATTTGCAGCACCTGCAGCACCAACCGCCAGTGGGTCAACTGGGGAATTAGGAACAGTTCTTGGTGTTGCAGAAAGCGAATCTGTCGCAGTAGATGTACCGGCCGAATTGGTAACTCGAATCATTACGCCATAAGAAGTTCCGTTGGTGAGTCCACCAATAAAGAATGGAGTTGTAATTGTTCCAGCATCAGTCCATGCACCAGAATCAAGCTTGTACTCGACCTTATTGATAGGACCGTTATTTGTAGTGACACTCCACCCAACCTGAATTGCAGAGTTTTGAGCCGTAAGTGTGTGCGTCAAATTGTTTGGAGTCGATGGTGCATTTGAAGAAACTACACAGTTTGACCATGCTCCCGAACCATTGGCATTTCTTGCCCTATAAGCCCACGCAGTGCCTACAGGTTGGGCACTAAAAAGCCCAGTTGGCGCCGCAGCATTTGATGCGCCACCCATACCCGGACAAGTTCCTACACCTGGATTGAAAGTGATGTCATAACCGGTTATTGGCGATCCACCGGTATAGCCAGCTGTAAACGTTTTAATACCTGTAGTCGTTGCAGTCAGCGCTACGCCAGCTCCGGGAACCGTACTCGGTGTGCCTTGAGTAGTTGCAGAAGCGGTTCCAATTCCTCCAGCACTAATTGCGCGGATCTGAACCCCGTACGTTCGGCCATTTGTAAGACCCCTAATTGTAATTGGTGTTGAACTTTGATCAGCCAATGTCCATGTAGTTCCCGTATCAACTGAATATTGATAGTTGTCGACCGTAAAACTTGAAATTCCAGCGTTAAATGTCACGGACAAACTTGCATCACCCGGGGTAATAGAAGTAATCGTCGGCGCAGTTGAAAAAATATACGGCGTTAAAACAGGTGAAAGCGCCCAGACGCTTGAGCCCACAGAACTATTGGCTTTCACGCGGAAGGTGTACGAAGTCGCATTCGTAAGTCCAGTGACATCAAAGAAATTATTTGTTGCTGAATTTGTAGCTGTTGTCCAGGAATTGTAAGGAGAAACAGCATATTCAACTGAGTAAGATGTGATTGCGCTTGCACCCGAAGTTGTCGGAACTCCCCAATAAACACGCACCATGCCATTACCGGGTGTTCCGTTCGGGGTTAATGGTGCACTTGGATTTCCATTTTCGTAAGAGATTACAACAGAACCATTTCCTTGGACCGAGGCTAAGTATTGATACGAAGCCGTAAGGCCAGATAAGCCTCCGGTTGAGTTTTCTCCCGGGTATCCGCCTTTTCCGAAGTATTCGTTATATGAACCGGCACCGAATTCAACTAAACCGCGTGAACCACCTCGTGCTCCACCACCGCCGCCTGCTCCTCCACCACCATCACAGTTACCACGGGGATCAACCACGCATCTATAACTTACGTTAAATCCATCTCCACCACTTGTTAAAGTAGAAGTGTCATCGCGCGGCGTGAAAGAAGCTATTGGCGGTTGTCCTTGGAGCGCCGGAATGTATTGTCCGTTTCCGCCCGTTCCACCCGATCCGCCGGCAACAATCGTTGCAACAGACGCGGGAGATGCAACTGTTCCAATTTTGACAACCGATGCTGCACCGCCACCACCGCCGCGGCCAGAACAACCAGCGGGTCCTGGCTCACCACCATAACCACCAGCGTATTCTCCAAACGGATTTATTCCACCGACTGAAGCCCCTGGATATCGGTAATAAAGATTTGTATTATTTGTAGGCGCAGCTCTGCAATTTAAATCGGCTGCGTTAGTTGCACCTTTACCAACACCAATTGATAAATATTGTCCCGGTGTGACTGCAATAGTTCCAGTGACCCTACCAATGTTGCTCGCATCTGCTGGACGAGGAGAACCATCGATGCCGCCGCCCGCACCTTGACCACCCAATAAAGTAATATCCAGAGAGGTTACATTTGCAGGAACAGTGAAATACTCAACGGCGCCCGTGTACGTATAAGTGTTCGTGACTGTTGTTCCGTTTGCGGCAGTTGCCGTTGCAACAGCGCTTGCATCTTCAGCAGGTGAAACAGATTGCCAAATTCCTAATGCGAGCGTGAAGACTAAAACTTTGCGGATAAATATTGGAGCACGCTCAAGAATCTCGTTTATGTAATTGCGTAAGGGTGAAACGCCCATTCGAGACCTCACCCCCTTGCGCCAATAAAATATCAAAATCGGGCTTAAAGAAGCCTGATTGCAGGGCTTTAGTCTATGAAGCATTGACGTATGGGTCACGCGTGAGTAAAGACCGAATAGGTAGATACCGAACACCTGGGCCAGGGGGAAATCGGGGCAGGCCCTTTCTCGGGTGAAAAGCTCCTAAACGGCCCTGATTGGCCAATCTTTACCGTTTTTTGGGCTTTGCAATCTTGAGGAATTGTCAGAAGAATCAAATCATGAAGCGTTCTTTGGGGTTGATTACAGCGCTCTTTCTCTTACTTGCAACCTCTGCCCTTGGTGGAGCAAACGCTGCTAGCCCAAAAGTAGGAAGCAAATGCACAAAGCTCAATCAAAAGATAAAAGTTTCACAGCAAAATTTAATTTGTTCTAAATCTGGCAAGAAATTAATCTGGGTGAAGACAAAGAGCCCTGCAGCTGCTCCGCAAAAACCGGTGACTCCCTCCCCTTCTAAATCTCCAAGCCCAGCAGCTAATAATTCCTCTCAGACAAATTCTTCGGAAGAATCTAAACCTGTAACTGCAACTAATATTCCGTCGCTTCCAAGTCCAACATCTTCCCCATCTGCTAGCAGTGCAGCGAATCCAGCTTCATCAAGTGGCTCTGCTTCATCAAGTAATCAAACACCTTCAGTTTCTGATGTACCAACTTCCTCGCAACCAACGACGGAACCTAATGCCTTCCCAACTCCTTCACCATCTCCAACGGGGCCATCTATCGCTCGGCCGCTTTCAAATGTTTTAGAAAAAAGTCCGGTGTCCCTAAGTTCACCAACCATTACAGGAATAAAAAATGGAGCGGTTCCGAATGCGGGCCAAGTTCTTACTTGCTCTGGTTGGAAATGGGATCAAGAAGTTCCACAAACAACTGTCTCCTGGATCGCATATCCATCTAATACTGGTTCGGACATTATTGATCCGAAGCTGTATTCAACTTTGAGCACAGTCGTTGCCGTTGGAGAATCGAAGTTAGTAATCTCCTCATCAAATATTGAGAAAATATCTGGAAATTACTTGTATTGCTTTGCAACAGCGAAGACCGCAGGCGGTCTTGAAACGACCTCTATCGCAGCACTTCTTTTAGGCAAATAGTCTTAGCGCGTTAACCGCGCAAACAAGTTATTTACTTCTTCTTAAATCCTGCAGGACAGACAGGTTTTACCGCCGTTACTTTCTTAGCCTTTTTGCCCTTGACGCAAGTGATTGTTGTTTTCGCTCCCGCGGCTCCAGCCTGAGTAATTTTCATCTTGATTGTCGGAGATGAGAAACCAAAACCATATGCACCCATGCGGAAGAAGCCGTTCTTCTCATTAATTACGGTTGTGGCAATTTGCGCTTCGCCGTCGTTGCTCAATACAGAAACTGTTGCTCCGATCGGCGCTTTTGAGAATCCATAAATACAACGTGCCACAGTTGAGTTGAGCACAAGGTCATAGGTTCCGGTAGTCAGCGTTCCATCTGGTTTGGTATGTGGAGATGCAACCTTGTAATCCAGCGTTCCTTCAGATTTATTGAAAGCCGGAGCACCAGATGAGAAAACACTTGCGTTGGTAAATATCAAACCTGCAAGAGAATTAGCGCTCTTTGTACATTTTGAAAGTTCTGAGGCGGTGCCGCTGCTCAGATTTAAAGTCTGGAAATTCCACTGGCTAGGCATTGCTACAGCTTTATCACCAAGAAATGGCATCCAAGATAGAAATTCATCGATACCAAGGTCGTCATAACTGTTGCTGTGGCCTTTAAGGATCGATACAGATTCAAATGGTCCGCGCGGATCAGTGCCGGCATAGATACCTCCACTGCGATCCTTCTGATATCGCTCACGCATTTCTGCGGTTAATTCTGAATTCTTGGTCCAACCAAAAACGATTGGAACTTTTACAGGCTCAGCAAGTATCTGCACTTTGACTGAATCGCCACCGGAAGCTGTTGTTACAGATACTTCTGGGTTGGCCATACGACCATAAAGCCAACCATTAAAGCCTTTAGACATATTTAGATTAATTCCAAAGGAATAGTTTTCGGGAAATGGTTGCGACTTTATACAAGTAGTTCTAGTTGCCATCAAACATCTGGCATCTGTTGTGAATCCAGATAAATACGGTGGCAATGGTGTTCCGCCACCCGCCCCGATCGCCTTTCCAACATAAGCCTTTGGATCCAAATTAGGTCCACCCGGATCGAACTGTCCAGTTTCCACAGTCACCGGATAAAGACTGTTCGTTAATTGATCTAGAACAAATTTATTTGACGTGGCTGCTCCGCGATGGGCGTAATAGTCAGATTTAACAAGATACAAATCTCCTGCTGAATGTGGTGCACTGGGAATCGAAACAACCAGAGGATTTCCGCCATTTGGTAGCCCAATATCTGAATCTCCTTTTAGCGCCGCGTCAAAGCCGGCAGTTAATTCGGGTTTAGAAGTAAATGATGTTGAAACCGCACCAGTCTTTAGATTCTTTGCACTAATTCCTGCAATGCAATCTACTTCGGTTGCATTGGCGCATGGAGTTAAGTTCATATCCACTACTTGAAAGGTGAAATTCGCTGGGCACTGCTCCATAGTTTTGCATCGCGTCATTCCAGTTATCTTCTGGTTTTCAACTTTAAAAGTTGCCACATTAGTCCAGAAGCGAACAAGCGATCTGGTGTTATTGACTAGATAACCGGTGTAACCAGTACCTGGAGGATTTACTACTTGAAATTGCTCATCAATTTCGCCCACTGCTTGCGCTGTATTGATCACTGGAGCGGCAGAAAATGCAATTGAAAAAACTGAGATTAGAATCGCCAATTTGTTTACGCGCAGAAACCTCATAGTACGACTTTAGCGGCCATGACCGGCACTCAATAGATTTCTCAAGGTGAATTCTTGTCTACTTCTTCTTATATCCCGCTGGACATGTGGGTTTTACCGCCGTGACTTTCTTAGATGTCTTACCCTTTGTACAGGTAATGGTGGTTTTCTTTACGGCAGCTGCTGGTTTAGCAGTTGGCGTAGCTGTTACTGCAGGAGAAGGCGTTGCCACTGGCTTCTCTACTTCTTGAGTTAGCTTGACCTTCAAGGTCGGTGCCGAGAACGTGAAGTTGTTTGCCTTTAAATACATCCAGCCATCCCGTTCACCAAAGAGAGTTGTCGCTACTTGACTTGTCCCATCAGCTGACACGATCGATATCGTTGCTGAAACAGGAGCGTTTGTGAATCCATAAATACAACGAGCAACGTCACTTTTGATGATTAAGTTATACATTCCTTTAAACTCGGTGCCATCGGGTAAATAGTGCGGTGAACTGACTTTGTAATCAAGACTGCCTTCAGCCTTATTAAATGTAGGTGGTGCGCCTACATACATTGTGGAGTTGGTGGTAACGATTCCGCTCAGAGCTTCTTGTCCTTTCATGCATTCGCCAAATTGTGGCCCAGATTGAATTGTACGGGCGCTCCAGACTGTTGGTGCGTACGTTGCTTTGTCGCCGACTGAATCGATCCAAGCACGGAATTCGTTTATTCCACGATCGTCATAGCCCATCGAAGTTTTTAAGATCGACCAAGGCAGACCATCTGGTCCATCGTAATTTCCATCATTTGGCGGCACTCCAGCACCACCCGAATCTTTGTCAATTCCAGGCCCATAAAAGGTAACCAAAGGTTTGGGAAGTTCTGATTTCTTAAACCATGCGAATAGGCCGGGAACTAAGGAAGGCTTTCCCTTTAAAGTAATTATTTGATCGCCATCTGGGGCTTTCGAAATGTCTGCCTGTGCATCCGCCATTCTGCCGTGAATCCACCCTGTTACTTTTGTATGGAGTTTCAAGGTAAGTCCAAAATCTACGTTAAGTGGTAGCGGCCAAGAAATTAGACAAGAAGTTCCGTTAGCTTGCACGCATGCGATATCAGGAGAACCTCCTTGAGTCTTTGATCTGCCACCAACTGTAAAATCTGGTCTAACCATAGTTTCTGGTCGGCTGGTCTGGTAGTTACCAGAAACTTTGCTAACTGCGTAAATTGATGTTAAAAAATCTTCTAAAGTGAATTTACTTTCATTAAATCCGCGATAGCCAATTAAGCTCACAATTACCAAATATTTAGAACCGCCCTGATGAGGCACACTCGGAAAATCTACGATGAATGAACTATCTCCAGGTGGCAAATTAAGGCTTGGATCTCCAACGTAGGAATATTTCGTTGTACCTGGATAGTTTTCAACAAATTTACCTTCTACGGTTGATCCAGATGCATCAGTGGCAAATACTGATTTAACGCAATCGCTGGTTAGTGAATCCGCGCATAAGGATAGCTGAGAGTTATACTGAAAAAACTTTGCAGCTTCGCAACCGGTATCGCCGATCTTGTTACAGACTTGTCTGGTTAACATTCTGCTATTACGCGAGACCCCATCCGCTGTGAATGCCTCAAGGCTTGAAATTGTATTTTTATCATTTTCACCAACTGCAAATTTGATTCCGGTGTATCGATCATTGGTTGGGGGCTTTGTCGCAATAAATTGTTCGCCGGGAAGATCGGCGGCAAATGCCACAGAGTTCGTAAGAAAAACAGCTGCAACTAGAGCACTTGCCCACTTCATCTTGCGCATTTCGGCTCCCCCGCGGATGTAGGACATAAAGGTATCTAGGGGTACACCGTCACGCTAGAGCGTTTTTATGCGCGGAATTCAGCCTGCTTTGCGCTGGCAACGAGGGCAAAAGTGCGATGAACGAGCGCCGAAGGTGATTCGGCGGATAGGCGTTCCACACCTTGGACAAGGCTCATCAGTTCGGCCGTAGGCAGCCAGGGATTGCTCAAAGAAACCACTTTCACCATTTACGTTTATATAAAGGTCATCAAATGATGTGCCGCCCTTAGCAATCGCTTCTTGCATGACTTCGGTGGCGTAATCGATTATGGATGCGATCTTCTTCTTAGATAAATCTGCGGTTGATATTTCAGGATGAACCTTGGCTCGCCAAAGAGTTTCATCGGCATAGATATTTCCAACTCCGCTCATGATCTCTTGGTTTAAAAGCGCGGTCTTGATACGTATGTTTCGTTTGGCAAATTTGTTGATAGTTTCATTGCGATCAAATGATGGATCAAATGGATCTTTAGCGATGTGTTGGGCAGAAGAAGGTACGCCGTCGGTGGTTTCTTCAACTGAGACCCAACCAAAGGTTCGTTGATCGTTAAAGACAAGTTCCTTTTTGCGGATGTTTTTTGAAAGTTCGAACTTGGCGCGGACATGTTTTGCCTGTGGGCGGTTCTTCTCATGAATTAAGAATTGCCCACTCATTCCTAAGTGAGCGACCAATACTTGTGGGCGATCCAGTGCGAACCAGAGAAACTTTCCGCGACGGTTTAGGCCAACGATCTTGGCACCATTGATTGATTTTAAAGGTGCGATTGATTCGGGCTTAAGTGCACGAGGGTGCAGATCGTGTGCAGCGGTGATTGTGTAACCCTTGACTATCTTTTCAAGGCCGCACCGAACGGTTTCAACTTCTGGAAGTTCTGGCACGACTTAACCTTTGTTGATCACGCTAAGGGCTGCAAGTGCGCTGTCATAACCTTTATCTTCTGTGCTGCCTGGCAAACCTGCGCGGGCTGTTGCTTGTTCGAGATTGTCACACATCAGAACGCCAAAACCGATTGGTTTAGAGCGGCTTAGGGAAACGTCCATAACTCCCTGTGTGACACCTTGGCATACGTAATCAAAGTGTGGCGTTTCACCGCGAAGTACCAGTCCGACGATAACTGCAACATCAAAGCCTTCATCGAAAGCTAATTGCGCAGCAAGTGGAAGTTCAAAAGAGCCTGCAACGGTTCGGGTAACTGGGTTAGTGATACCAGCTGCTTTGAATCCGCGCACAGCACCGGCAACGAGCGCGTCACAAATTTCTGGGTGCCATGCTGCAGTGATAACAACGGCTTTCAGGTGAGGAAGTTGTGGAATCTTAATATCGGGTGAATGGCCAGCCATTAGAGCGCTCCTAACACGTGATTGAGTTTGTCTCGCTTGGTTTCTAAGTACTTTTGATTATGAATATTTGCGGTTACTTGAAGTGGACGTACCTTAACTGTGAAACCTTCGTTTCCTAAGGAAGCGGTTTTCTCAGGGTTATTGGTAAGAAGCGTAAGCTCCGAAACTGCCAATCGTTTCAGAATTTCAACGGCATCTTCATATGTGCGATCATCGATTGGTTGACCAATTGAAACGTTTGCTTGAACGGTATCTTGTCCCGCATCTTGCAACACATAGGCGCGTATTTTCTCGGCTAAGCCAATACCTCGGCCTTCGTGATCGCGTAAGTAAATGATGTATCCATTTCCGTTTTCTTCAATGAGGCGGATCGCTTCTTGTAGTTGTAATCCGCAATCACAGCGCTTTGATCCAAAGACATCACCAGTCAGGCACTCAGAATGGATTCGAACGAGTGGTTGATTATTTGAAGATTCAGAGAATTTAAGGATTGCGTGTTCTGCACCAGTTGGTGAAATGTAAGTTGAAATCTGCCAAACTTTGTTTTCAAGTGGAAGTGATGCCCACTCTAAATTGACAGGCTCAGAGCTTTGCTTTGCTGGGAGTACACGGGCAAGCTCGTCAATCGAAATTATTTCTAAGTGATGTTGCTTGGCGAACTCAGTAATCTGCACGCCGCGCATCATCGAACCATCATCATTTACTAATTCAGAGAGAACGGCTGCGGGATTTGATCCAGTTAACTCGCATAAAGCCATGCTTGCCTCGGTATGACCGCGACGTTCGTGAAGGCCTCCCGCAACAGAAATTAATGGAAATACATGGCCTGGGCGGGCAAAATCTGTTGGTAGTGAATTGGTATTGGCAAGTGCTCGCAAAGTATTTGCGCGTTCATGTGCCGGAATACCCGTTGTTCTTCCAGCGATTGCATCAACAGTCACCGTAAATGCGGTGGTGTGATTATCTTCATTGCGCTTAACCATCAAAGGAAGTTTTAAACGCTTGGCAGTTTCTTCGTTGATGATTCCGCAGATAACACCAGATGTGTAACGAACCATGAAACCGATATTTTCAGCTGTCGCTTTCTCGGCCAAGAGAATCAAGTCAGCCTCATTTTCACGGTTTTCGTCATCGGTTACGACAACAAATTTTCCGCCTTTAAAGTCCGCAAGGACTTTATCTAGATTGCTCATTTACTTCCCTGTCCTCGTGCAATAAGTCTTTCAACATACTTGGCTAGAACATCAACTTCGATGTTTATCTGATCGCCAAGTGTTTTCTTGGAAAGGTTGGTCTTAGCCAAAGTCTCCGGGATCAACCAGACCGAGATCTGATCTTTAGCGTCGTTAAGTTCTCCGACGGTAAGTGAAACGCCGTCGATGCAGATTGAACCCTGGGCAACCACGTACTTCATTAAATCGGCTGGGATTGAAAGATCCATGCGAGTCCACTTTGAATCAGCCGAGATTGATGCAACTTTGGCGATGCCATCGACATGACCCTGAACGATGTGACCACCAAGGCGATCTGATGTTCGCGTAGCAAGTTCTAGATTTACTGCAGAACCGACAGCAAGTGCACCTGTGCTCGTTAGATTCAGTGTTTGAACCATGACATCAACAGAAAATTTAGTTTTATCAAATGAAACAACAGTTAGACAGACGCCATTAACGCTAACTGAATCACCTTGGGCAATTTGCGCAGCAATCTCAGGGCTGGAAATCTCCAGGCGCGCACTGCTTTCTTGGCGTTCAATTGATGCAACTTGCCCAACAGCTTGAATAAGTCCAGTAAACATCAGCGCCCACCTTCTGCAGTTATTGCGCTTTTGATTAAGGTAATTTTCAAGTCGGCGCCGATAATTTCTACATCTGCGATTTCGAAATCTAGGCGATCTGAAACATTTGTAATTCCTAAATCACCAATGGACGGTGTTCCAGAGCCTAGGAACGTTGGTGCTTGGAACAAAATGATTTCGTCAACTAAATCTGCGCGCAATAACGCGGTGCCAAATGTTGGACCGGATTCGATTAGTATTTGATTAAATCCACGATCTTTGACAAGTGAAATTAGTTCTTTTGGCTCGCGAGATTTGATTATGACCGTCTCTGCATCAGTGCCAAGAATTTGTGAACTCTTTATAATTTCGGTTTCCCCCATAACTACACGAAGCGGGTTCTTTCCAAGGCCTTTACTTGTTAGCAGTGGGTCATCAGCGATAACCGTGGCAGTTGAAGTCACGATTGCATCTGATTGCGAACGAATTAGCGCAACATCCGCGCGAGCAAGTTCCCCGGTAATCCATTTAGAACTTCCATCGGTGGCGGTGACTTTGCCATCCATGGTCGAGGCGATCTTCCAAGTGATTCTTGGGCGGTTCTTTTCGATCTTGGTTAGCCAGGCGCGATTTTCATGGCGAGCTTGGACTTCACCGATTCCAGACTCAACTTCAATTCCAGATTTTTGCAATCTCTCCGTTCCGCCAGCTGCGACAGGATTTGGATCGCTAACTGCGAATAC
>CAITKS010000130.1 GCA_903893085.1 uncultured Actinomycetes bacterium
GATCATTAATGCTCATCGCTTTTTCAATCGTGGCATCAACATCTTCTGGACGCTCGCAACTCAAGCCAACGCAACCCATTGCTTCAGCCAACATTGGGAAATTTGGAACGCGCTTTGATTCAAGGCTGGTATTTGAATAACGACCTTCATAGAAGAGCGTCTGCCATTGGCGAACCATGCCGAGACTTTCGTTATTAATGATTGCGATTTTCACCGGAATATTATTTAGCGCACAAGTTACGAGCTCTTGATTAGTCATCTGGAAACAACCATCGCCATCGATTGCCCACACTGTTGTATCAGGTGCGCCAACTTTGGCACCCATTGCAGCCGGGACTGCGTAACCCATTGTGCCTAAGCCACCAGAGTTAAGCCAAGTGCGTGGGTTTTCGTAAGAGATAAATTGGGCGGCCCACATCTGATGTTGACCAACACCTGAAGTAAAGATTGCATTAGGCCCAGAGATTTTTCCAAGTCGCTCAATTACATACTGAGGTGAAAGCGAACCATCTGATGGTTGGTCATAACCAAGTGGATATGAACTCTTTAGTGAATTCATTTGGCGCAACCAAGCAGTTAAATCAGGTTGGTTCTTAGCAAGGGCTGCCTTAAGCGCAGGGATTAAAGCTTGCAAAGTGTGCTTAACATCGCCAATAACAGGCACATCAGCAAAGCGATTCTTATGGATTTCTGCTGGGTCAACATCGCAGTGAATTACTTTGGCATTAACGGCAAAAGTTGAAAGTTTGCCGGTCACACGGTCGTCAAAGCGAGCACCTAATGTAATTAGTAGATCAGCTTTTTGTAGAGCAGTAACTGCTGCAACTGTGCCGTGCATGCCTGGCATACCTAAATGCAATGGGTGACTATCTGGGAAAGCACCGCGTGCCATCAGAGTTGTCACAACTGGAGCGCCAAGTAAGTTTGCGATCTCAAGAAGTTCGCGATGGGCATCGGCTTTGATAACTCCGCCGCCAACATAGAAAACTGGCTTGCTTGATTGCGTAATTAAAGCTGCCGCATCGGCGATCGCTTGAGCATTTGGTTCAATTTTTGGTTGATAACCTTTTAAGTTAACTGAAGTTGGATAATTAAAGTCAGTCATCTTTTGTAGCGCATCTTTAGCAATATCAACTAGAACCGGGCCGGGGCGGCCAGTGCTTGCGATGTGGAAAGCCTCAGCGATTGCGCGCGGGATTTCAGCTGGGTCAGTGATCAAATAATTATGTTTTGCAAATGGCATTGTGATGCCGCGGATATCTGCTTCTTGAAACGCATCGGTACCAATAGCAAGAGATGGAACTTGGCCAGTGATTGCAACCATCGGAACTGAATCCATCGCTGCATCTGCCAGCGGTGTAACTAAGTTTGTGGCACCTGGGCCGGAAGTTGCGATGCAAACACCAACGCGACCAGTAACTTGGGCGTAACCAGTTGCAGCATGGCCAGCACCTTGTTCGTGTCGAACCAAGATATGACGAATTTTGGAATCAAAGATCGGATCGTAAGCCGGCAAAATCGCACCACCAGGAATTCCGAACATGACATCGACGCCAGCTGCTTCCAAGCTGTTGACTAGGCTCTGGGCTCCAGTTACTTGACTCATCCTCGTTACTCCTTTCGCTCTCTTTGTCGGTTGCGTTAAACGGTTAAATGAAAAAACCCTCAGTTTCAACTGAGGGTAGCGCGCGATCGATGTTGCTAGATCGCACGCTTTCGGATCACCACTGATGAACGCATATGCGTATTCTCCAATGCGCAAGCGCATGAGTCAACCCCTGAGATCACCATCTCAAATTCTGAGAGGGTCTGTTGGGTCACAGCTTTAGTCGCAGACTGCGCCCTTAGAAGCAGAGCCCACCAACTTGGCATATTTGGCCAAGACGCCACGGGTGTATTTATGTGGCACTGGCTTAAAGCCCTTGCGGCGTTCGGCCAAAACGGCTTCGTCAACCAACAGATCTAGTTGGCGAGTTACCGTATTAATGCGAACTCGGTCGCCATCTTTGATGAATGCAATCGGCCCACCATCTACCGCCTCTGGTGCAACATGGCCTACACATAATCCAGTTGATCCGCCCGAGAAGCGACCATCAGTTAAGAGAAGAGTTGATTTACCAAGTCCGGCGCCTTTGATCGCACCAGTGATCATTAACATTTCGCGCATTCCGGGACCACCCTTTGGTCCTTCGTAGCGAATCACAACTACATCGCCAGCTTGAATTGTGCCGTCTTCAAGTGCATCCATTGCAGCTTGTTCGCGTTCGAATACTCGAGCAGGTCCTTCAAACTCTTCGATACCAATGCCAGCTGTTTTGCAAACTGCACCATCCGGTGCAAGAGAACCTTTAAGAATTGTGATGCCACCACCAAGTGACATTGGCTTAGAAGTTGCGCGCAGAATTTCACCATCTGGATCAGGAGGTGCGATCTCAGCTAAATTCTCAGCCATAGTTTTGCCAGTAACTGTTAGCGCATCACCATGTAGCAAGCCAGCATCTAGCAGTGCTTTAAGAACTACTGGGACTCCCCCGACTTTATCCATGTCTGACATAACAAAACGACCGAATGGTTTTAGATCACCAAGTAGTGGCACCTTTGAACCGATGCGATGGAAGTCATCCATTTCCAGATCAACATCTGCTTCGTGAGCGATCGCAAGTAGGTGCAATACAGCGTTGGTAGAGCCACCAAGTGCCATCAACATGGTTATCGCATTTTCAAATGCTTTCTTACTTAAAATATCTCGCGTAGTAATTCCTTGACGAATTAACTCAACAACGGCTGCGCCTGATTTAACGGCGAACGCGTCGCGACGACGATCAACTGCTGGAGGGGCCGCAGAACCGGGTAGTGATAAACCAATTGCTTCGCCAATTGAAGCCATAGTGTTAGCTGTATACATGCCACCACAAGCACCTTCACCTGGACAGATTGCGCGTTCAATGCGATCAACTTGATCTTGTGAAATCAAACCGCGAGCACACGCACCAATTGCTTCGAAAGCATCGATGATCGTTACATCTTTGCCATCTACTTGGCCTGGCAACGTTGAACCGGCGTAAACAAACACTGATGCCACATCAATACGAGCAGCTGCCATCATCATTCCCGGCAGCGATTTATCGCACCCAGCAAATGTGACCATGCCATCAAGGCGTTCGGCCTGCATCACTGTTTCGACTGAGTCCGCGATAACTTCGCGTGAGACTAATGAGAAGTGCATTCCTTCGTGACCCATGGAGATTCCATCGGAAACCGAAATAGTTCCGAATTGCATTGGAAATCCACCGGCATCGATGACGCCTTGCTTCGATGCTTTGGCTAACCGGTCAAGTGAAAGGTTACAAGGCGTGATTTCATTCCAAGAGGATGCAATGCCGATCTGAGGTTTCACCCAATCTTCATCTCCCATTCCAACAGCGCGCAACAGTCCTCGTGCAGGAGCACGCTCTAATCCATCTGTGACAAGTCCAGAACGCGGTTTCATGTTAGACATGAGAGAATTCTAACCTGTAAGTCGCTATTAATTAGCCCCAAATAAAAGTAACCGAACTGGAGTTCGCCTTGTCTGCTGCAAAACATACCCAAGATGGTCTAGATCCAAACCGTTGGCGCACTCTGGCCGTTATCGCAATCGCGCAATTGATGGTGGTTCTAGATGGATCGATCGTAAATATCGCAATTCCTAGCGCCAAGGCAGATCTCGGAATCACGGATGCGAATCAACAGTGGATCGTTACCGCCTATACGTTGGCATTTGGTTCACTTCTTTTATTGGGTGGCCGCGTCGCTGACTTCATCGGTCGCAAGAAAGCATTCATTATTGGTCTCTTAGGTTTCGCGGGTGCTTCAGCACTTGGTGGAATCGCAGCAACTCAGGATCTACTTTTCGCAGCACGTGCACTTCAAGGTGTATTCGGAGCTCTTCTAGCTCCGGCTGCACTCTCACTTGTCAGCGTTACTTTCACTGATCCCAAAGAACGCGCGAAAGCATTTGCAGTTTATGGTGGAATTTCAGGCGGTGGCGCCGCAATCGGCTTAATCCTCGGTGGCGTTTTAACTGAGTACTTCTCATGGCGCTGGTGTTTAGGTGTAAATATTCCAATTGCGATTATTACCGCTCTCTTTGCAATTCCTGTTGTGAAGGAATCAAAAGCCGGTGGCGAACACAGCTATGACATTCCAGGAGTTCTTACCGCAACACTTGGTTTGTTCTCACTAGTTTACGGTTTCAACCGCGCAGCTACTGTTGGTTGGACAGCCAATGAAACCATCGGATTCTTAATTGCCTCGGTTGTCTTACTTGCTACATTCGTAATGATCGAACAAAGAGTTCGTAACCCACTTATGCCTATGCGCGTGTTAATGGAACGTAACCGTGGTGGCTCATACCTAAGCTCATTAATCATTGGTGCCGGAATTTTCTCCATGTTCTTATTCCTTGGTATCTACTTACAAAGCGTGCTTGGCTACTCACCACTTAAGTCAGGCTTTGCGTTCTTGCCATTTACTTTCGGTATCGTCTTTGCGGCAGCAACAGCTTCGAAGTTATTGCCTAAAATTGGTCCTCGTAAGTTAATGGTGCCTGGCTTATTAATGTCAGCAACTGGCATGTTGCTACTTACTCGCATTACCCCTGATACCAGCTACTTCACGCACGTACTACCGATCTTGCCAATCATTAGCTTTGGCCTTGGTTTGGTATTCATCCCAAGTGCTTCAACTTCACTTCATGGCATCGGCAATCAAGATGCTGGCGTTGCAAGTGCACTAATTAATACCAGTCAGCAAGTTGGCGGTTCACTTGGTACTGCGCTTCTAAACACAATTGCAGCAACAAGCACGGCTACTTACATAACTAACCACGGAGATCTAGGACCGAAACTGATGCATGCAGCTATGACCCATGGTTTCACTGTGGTTTTTAAGTTCAGTTCTGGGCTATTAGTTATTGGAGCGATCGTGGTCTTTGCATTTATAAATATCGGCAAAGAAGCAATTGTTGAAACTGAAGGTGCTGCAGTCGGGCACTAGTTACAAATAATTAAGCTTTACCCCAGATTATTGACCCAAGATTATTGACCCAAGTGGCCAAGTAGAAGCTCTCGTACACGAGCAGCATCTGCTTGGCCCTTTGTCTCTTTCATGACTGCGCCAATTAGCGCACCCGCTGCAGGCAAGTGACCGCTGCGAACTTTCTCAGCCGTTTCAGATTGTTCAGCACAAACTTTTTCAATTGCCGCCATTAATGCACCGTCATCATTAACAACTTTGATGCCGCGCTTTGCTACGACTTCAGCAGGCGTTCCTTCGCCAGCGATAACACCTTCTACAACTTGTCGAGCGAGCTTGTCAGTTAGTTCGCCTTTTTCAACTAGTGCCACAATCGCAGCAACATCAGTTGGCGTGATAGCTAAATCAGCAATTGCCGTTTCGCGTTCGTTAGCAAGACGAGAAATTTCACCAAGCCACCAAGAGCGTGCTTTTGTTGGATCTGCGCCAAGAGCCACAGTTGCTTCGACAATGCCTAATACATCGGCATTAATCATTGCTTCCATCTCTTTTGCCGGCACATTCCAAGCTTCTTGTAAACGCTTGCGGTGCAGTGATGGACGTTCTGGAATTGCCGCACGCAGTTCTTCAATCCAAGCTGCGTCAGGTGCTACTGGGACTAGATCTGGCTCTGGGAAATAACGGTAGTCCTCGGCTTGTTCTTTCGAGCGGCCAGAACGAGTTAATCCAGTGTCTTCTTGGAAGTGACGAGTTTCTTGTACTACTCGTTCGTCCTTATTTAGAAGTTCGGCATGGCGAATCATTTCACCGCGAACTGCACGCTCGACGGAACGAAGTGAGTTAACGTTCTTTGTTTCTGAGCGAGTACCCAAAACATCAGAGCCAATTAGGCGTAATGAAACGTTGGCATCGCAACGAAGAGAGCCTTGCTCCATCTTCACATCAGATACTCCTAGACCGCGCAAAATATCGCGCAGTTCGCTGACATAAGCTTTGGCAACTTCTGGTGCGTACTTACCGGTGCC
>CAITKS010000131.1 GCA_903893085.1 uncultured Actinomycetes bacterium
AATTCGCCATAACTGAATCTGGCGTGGTGAAATCAACGACAACTTGTGCGCCAGTTGCAAGAAGTTGCTCAATGGAATCGCCTAAATCTAGCGCTGCGGCTAATTCGAGATCTGCAGCAGCGGTCACTGCTTTTACAACTTCTGCCCCCATGCGGCCACGTGCGCCAAGAACGCCAACTTTAATCATGACCGCAACACCTTCTCAAACTTAGCTTCGTTTTTAAATGGACCAACAAGTGCAAGGGTAGGCGATTTGGTGAGATATTCGCCAGCAATTTCCCGCACGTCGGTTGGGTTTACGCGGGAAATCTCTTTCAAAATATCATCAAAACCCATCACCTGGCCGTAAACAATTTCATTCTTGCCGATACGGCTCATTCGTGAACCTGAATCTTCTTGGCTCAAAACAAGTGAGCCACGGACCGCGCCCTTTGCACGTTCAATTTCTTCCCTAGTCATACCGTTATCGGCAACATCTGCCAAAACTTCTCTAATGATTTCGACTACTTCAATCGCCTTGGTTGGATTGCAACCAGCATAAAAACCAATTTGACCAGATCCGGCGAATTGTTGTGCGTATGCAAAAACAGAATAAGCAAGGCCACGTTTTTCACGAATTTCTTGAAATAAACGCGAAGACATCCCGCCTCCAAGAGCTGATGCAAGTACGCCCATCGCAAATCGACGCTCATCACTTCGTGCAACGCCTTCCATGCCATAGAACAGGTGGGCTTGTTCTGGTTTCCTGGTGAGTAAGCCAACGCTTTGTTGGCCTCGCACCTTAATTGGAGTGTTCTGGCGGAGCTGAGGAGTGCCTTTAACGTTAAGGAATCCATCAAGGCTTAGCGCTTCTTCGACCATGGCTACAACTCTTTTATGCTTAATATTTCCAGCAACTGCCACAACCAAATCCTGTGGCAAGTATTTCTTCTTGTAATAGTTAAAGACTGTGTTGCGGCTCATTTCATTTATTGACTCGATAGTGCCAAGAATTGGACGGCCAAGTTGAGTATCGCCGTAATAAGTCTCTGCGTAAAGATCGTGGACTAAATCACTTGGATCATCATCGCGCATAGCGATTTCTTCTAGAACAACTTTGCGCTCTGCATCTACATCGAGAGCAGTAACGATTGAAGATGTAATCAAATCTGAAATCACATCTACTGCCATGGGTAGATCCGTATCGATTACGCGTGCATAGAAGCAGGTGTATTCCTTACTTGTAAATGCGTTCATTTCTCCGCCGACAGATTCAATGGCAGATGAAATCTCTAGCGCGTTGCGTCTCTTCGTTCCTTTAAAAAGTAAATGTTCTAGAAAGTGAGAAGCCCCAGCCGTAGCCAGGGTTTCATCACGTGAACCTACATTTACCCAAATTCCAACCGCGGCGCTGCGTACCGAAGGAACTTCTTCAGTAACGATACGCAGACCGCTAGGTAGAACAGTGCGACGAACAGACATTTATTCTGCTGAACCAGTTGTTCCATCTTCAAGAACAGGAACAAGTGAAAGCTTGCCCTTTGGATCGATTTCGCCGATTTCAACTTGAATCTTGTCGCCAACCTTCATTACCTCTTCAAGGTTTTCGATTCGCTTGCCACCGTGCATCTTGCGAATTTGCGAGACGT
>CAITKS010000132.1 GCA_903893085.1 uncultured Actinomycetes bacterium
CACCGGTTTGATGAAGTTACTTGATGTCGATGAAGTACAAGCAAATGCAATTCTTGATATGCAGTTGCGCCGTATCGCAGCACTTGAACGTCAGAAGATTAACGACGAATACAACGGCCTGATGGCAGATATCGTCGAGTTAAACGAGATCTTGGCCAGTGAAGCAAAGCAGCGCCAAATAATCATTTCCGAGCTAACCGATTTAACTGCTAAATATGGCGATGAACGCCGCACCCAAATCGTTGCCAGTGAAGGTGATTTCTCCGCCGAAGATTTGATCCCAGATCAAGACGCCGTTGTAACAATTACCCGTACCGGTTATGCCAAGCGCACCAATGCCGATTTATATAAATCACAACGTCGCGGTGGACGTGGCGTAAAAGGTGCGGCACTTAAACAAGATGACGTCGTAGATCATTTCTTTGTGGCCAGCACACATGACTGGTTGTTGTTCTTTACCAATCAAGGTCGCGTATATCGCGCAAAGGTTCACGAACTGCCCGATGCTGGTCGCGATGCACGCGGACAACACGTCGCCAACTTAATGGCATTTAAACCGGATGAGACGATTGCACAAGTGTTATCCATCAAGGATTACACCGCATCTCCTTATTTAGTACTTGCTACAAAATCAGGTCTTGTTAAGAAAACTCCACTTACCGAATATGACTCACCACGTACTGGTGGGCTAATTGCGATCTCTCTAAAACCTGGGGACGAAGTTGTATCTGCCGCACTTATAAACAAGGGTGATGAACTACTTCTTGTTTCAAAGAAGGCAATGTCACTTCGCTTTGCTGCTGATGAAGAATCACTCCGCCCAATGGGTCGCTCAACAAGCGGTGTAATCGGAATGAAGTTCCGCGCAGATGATGAACTATTAACAATGGCGCGCATTGATTCACAAACTGCAGATGCATTTGTATTTACCGCAACCGATGGTGGTTATGGCAAGAAAACTCCAATCGATGAATATCGTTTACAAGGTCGCGGTGGCATCGGAATTAAAGCTGCCAAGATCGATGAAAACTCACGCGGTTCATTAGTCAGCGCACTTGTACTTTCTAACTCAGATGAAATTCTTGCGATTACATCCGCTGGCACTGTTATGCGCACACCAGCTGCCGAAGTCCGCCAAACTGGCCGCGATTCAATGGGTGTTCGCTTGGTAAACCTCGATGAAGGCGTCGCCCTGCTCTCGGTCACACAGAACCGGGAAGATGAGATTTCGGCTAAATAACGCTACGCTCTGCCTTCTGCGCTAAGGCGTGCGTTTTGGTCTCTTGAAGAAGTTCAAGTAACCTTGCGCTTCTGCAATAAAGAGCAATCTTTCTTGCGGGCCCATAGCTCAGCCTGGTTAGAGCGCTTCCCTGATAAGGAAGAGGTCGGTGGTTCAAGTCCACCTGGGCCCACCCGTTCTAACACGGGGACCTAGCTCAATTGGTAGAGCACCGCCTTTGCAAGGCGGGGGTTAGGGGTTCGATTCCCCTGGTCTCCACAATATTTTCATTTTCACTATCCACTAAAACGATTGGCTAAAAACATGTCATCAACAGCAACTCTTCACACATCACTCGGCGACGTTGTAATCGAGCTCTATCCAAATCACGCACCAAAGACTGTTGCGAACTTTGTTGAACTCGCAACTGGTGCAAAAGAGTGGACCGATCCTCGCGATGGCAAGAAGACAACTGCAAAGTTGTACGACGGAACAGTTTTCCACCGCGTCATTTCAGGTTTCATGATCCAAGGCGGAGATCCACTTGGTAAAGGTTTCGGCGGACCGGGATACCAATTCGCTGACGAATTCCACGGCGAACTGCAATTTGATGCGCCATACATTCTTGCAATGGCTAATTCAGGACCTGGCACAAATGGTTCACAATTCTTTATTACTGTTGCACCAACAACTTGGTTAAACCGCAAGCACACTATCTTCGGAGCAGTTAAAGACGCTGCTTCACAGGCTGTTGTAGACAAGATCGGTGCAACACCAACTGGTGCACAAGATGTTCCAGTAACACCTGTTGTAATCAACAGCGTCACTATCGCTTAAGTAATTAACCATGTTTAAGATGAAGCGTTCTGCAACGCTTTCATTAATAACAATAATTTGTGCTGCCTATCTTGTAGATATGTTGTACCCGCAGTTCTATGAATACACCGCACTCTTTGGACCTCTTGTAAACTCTGGCGAATACTGGCGTTTATTTACCGTCGCACTTGTTCACGGTGGACTCACACATCTATTTTTTAATATGTTCTCTCTTCTTGTTTTAGGAAATCCTGTTGAAGCAGCACTTGGCAAAGTGCGCTTTCTTGTAATTTTCTTTGTCTCGCTTTTAACTGGTTCACTAGCTTCGATTTATTTAAATAGCTACCCACATATTTCAGTTGGGGCATCGGGTGCCGTCTTTGGTTTATTTGGAGCATTCATTGCAATGCGCAAAATGATCAGCGAAGGCGTACGCGATATTTATGTAATCGTTGGCCTTAACTTCGTATTCGGCTTTGTACTGGGCGGTGTGGACTGGCGGGCGCACCTTGGGGGCCTTGTTGGTGGCTACCTAACAACTGCGATTCTGCTGCGAATTACACGCGTGTAATTCCTCCACATTGTGGATGACGCTTGTGGATAACTATTCAGCCGCTTTAACGCTGCGCAGCAAGACTTGAGCAACATCTAAGACTTCAACATCGCTCTGACGCGCAACCATTCCGTCGCCAACCATTACGCGACAGAACGGACAAGCAACCGCAACCTCATCAACACCGGTTGATATTGCTTCATCAACGCGATTTAAATTAATACGAGTTCCAATTTTCTCTTCCATCCACATGCGTCCACCGCCACCACCGCAGCAAAATGATCGCTCTTGATTTCTTGGCATTTCTGTTATGTCACAACCAGATGCTTCTAGCAATTCACGAGGAGGCGCATAAATCTGATTGTGACGACCCAAGTAACAAGGATCGTGATAGGTCAATTTCTGTTCGCTCTTATGCGGACTTGGCTTTAAACGCTTCTCTTTAATCAAAGTGTTAAGCAACTGTGTGTGGTGCAACATTTCAAGTTCAAAACCACTTTGCGCATAATCGCGACCAATTGTTGTAAAGCAATGAGGGCAAGTGACAACAACTTTCTTCTTACCCTTTGGGCGACCCGCAAATACTTCATTAAATGTTTCGATATTTTCTTTCGCCAAAATTTGGTACAAGAATTCATTTCCAGAACGACGTGCGGGATCACCTGTGCAAGTCTCGCGCTTACCAAGGACGGCGAAATTAACTCCGGCCATATGCAAAAGTTCAGCAACCGCCTTTGTAGTTTTCTTCGCGCGCTCTTCATAAGCACCGGCGCATCCAACCCAGAATAAATATTCGACCTCATCGGGCAATACACCTTCAACAACTCGAACCGGGAAATCACATTCGGCGATCCAACCTTCGCGATCTTGCTTGTTCGCACCCCACGGGTTGCCAGCCTTTTCTAAATTACGGAATGTTCCGCCAAGTTCAGTAGGAAATTCTGATTCAACTAATACTTGGAAGCGACGCATATTTACAATGTGATCAACGTGTTCGATATCTACCGGACATTCATTTACGCACGCACCGCATGATGTGCAAGACCATAAAACATCCAATGAAATAGGGCTGTTTTCACCTACCAAAGCCTCGGTTTCAACGACCTTTGCCATAGCGTGATCACGCATCGCCATAATCAATAGCTTTGGTGAAAGCGGTTTATCTGTATGCCAAGCAGGGCACTGCGATTGGCAGCGACCACATTCGGTGCAGCTGGTCATATCCAGCAGACCCTTCCAAGAAATATCTTGGCGGTTACCTAAACCAAAGACATCATCTTCGGATGGATCTTCAAAGTTAATTGGTTTGCCGTGTGACAACATTTCAGGAAGTGCGCCAAGTGAATTACTGCCATCGCTGTTGCGCTTGTAGTAAATATTAAAGAAAGCCAAGAAGCGGTGCCAAGCGATACCCATTGTTAAGTTGGTAGCAATAACAATAAACCAAGCCATCGAGACAACAATCTTGGCAGTTGCTACATAGACAATTGCGTTCTCAATTGAAGCAACGCTCATACCTTTGAATACAAGAACAGCTGGCCAAGAGATTGCGTAATGCCAGTTCCAATTCGTTTCACCAGCAAGAGCGCCTTCTAAACCACGAAGTGCGAAGACACAGAAAACAATCGCCAAAATTGTTGCTTCTACGTAATACGCCTTCCACATTCCAGAACCTGCAAAACGATTTAACATTCTAAATCTTGTAACTTGACGAATACCAATTAAAGTAACAATTCCAACACCGGTTGCTATCGCGATGAATTCGGCGAATAGTTCGTAAACAACCCAATGACCAATTAACGGCAGCGCAAAATCTGGATTTAAAACTTGTCCGTATGCGGTAACCAAAGTTCCAAAGAGCGCGCCAAAACCAATCATTACAAACCAGTGTGCAATTCCGGTTGCAGTGAAATTAAGCATCTTGGTATGGCCCAAAACTTCATGCAACATATTCTTTAAACGCGCACCGCGATCGTTGTTACGAGTTGGATCTGGTTGACCCTTTCGATAAATCGAGATCAGCTGGCGAACCCGAACCGTCAGCAGCACCAAGGCAAAAACGGTGATGAGGTAGGACAGGCTGGCCAGGGCGATACGCATGAAGCGAGGTTACCGAGGGCGGGCGGGAATATCTGGGCAGGCGGGTGAGTTATACGCGATGGCTCAAACTTGAGTCGAAGCGACTCACTCTTTCGAGTAGAATCGACTCAGGTTAGGCCAACCTCAACCCCAAATCGGGCTTGAGACGGGCACTAAAGTTAAAAAAGGAGCAATACAAATGGCTAGAGCAGTCGGAATCGACCTCGGAACAACAAATAGCTGCGTATCGGTACTCGAAGGTGGAGAGCCAACGGTTATCGCTAACGCAGAAGGCGCTCGCACAACCCCATCGATCGTTGCCTTCGCAAAAAATGGCGAAGTCTTGGTCGGTGAAGTCGCAAAGCGTCAGTCAGTGACAAACGTTGAACGCACAATTCGTTCCGTTAAGCGTCACATGGGTACTAACTGGTCAATGGATATTGATGGCAAGAAGTACACACCACAAGAAATTTCTGCACGTATTCTGCAAAAGTTAAAGCGCGATGCCGAGGCATACCTTGGCGAAACTGTAACGGACGCAGTTATCACCGTCCCTGCATATTTCTCTGATGCAGAACGTCAAGCAACTAAGGAAGCTGGCGAAATTGCCGGACTTAACGTGCTTCGCATTATCAACGAACCAACTGCAGCAGCGCTTGCATATGGTTTAGATAAAGCTGACCAAGAACAAACTATTTTGGTATTCGACTTAGGTGGCGGAACATTTGACGTCTCCCTATTGGAAATCGGCGATGGTGTTGTTGAAGTTAAAGCAACTGCCGGAGATAACCACCTTGGTGGAGATGATTGGGATCAAGCACTTGTTGATCACTTAGTACAAACATTCGGCTCAAAGAACGGAATTGATTTAACTAAAGACAAGATGGCGATGCAACGTATTCGTGAAGCCGCAGAAAAAGCGAAGATCGAACTTTCATCATCACAGCAAGCATCAATTAACTTGCCATACATCACTGTCGATGCCGAAAAGAATCCATTGTTCCTCGATGAAACTTTAACGCGCGCACAGTTCCAAACACTTACAGCACCACTTCTTGATCGTTGCAAGAAGCCATTCCAGCAAGTTCTTAAGGACTCAGGAATCGCAATCGGAAACATCAAGAGCGTTGTACTTGTTGGTGGATCAACTCGTATGCCAGCAGTCGTTGATTTAGTTCGCGACCTAACCGGTGGAAAAGAGCCAAATAAGGGCGTAAACCCTGATGAAGTTGTGGCCGTTGGTGCATCACTACAAGCTGGTGTTCTAAAGGGTGAAGTTAAAGATGTTCTTCTTCTCGATGTCACACCACTAACACTTGGTATCGAAACCAAGGGTGGCGTTATGACAAAGATGATCGAGCGCAACACAACTATCCCTACAAAGCGCAGCGAAATCTTTACGACAGCTGATGACAATCAGCCTGCTGTACAAATCCAGGTCTATCAGGGCGAGCGTGAAATGGCTGCTTACAACAAGAAGCTAGGCATGTTCGAACTAACTGGTCTTGCACCTGCACCACGCGGAGTCCCACAAGTTGAAGTTACCTTCGACATCGACGCAAACGGAATTGTTCACGTCGGCGCGAAAGATCTTGCAACCGGAAAAGAACAATCAGTCACAATCAGCGGTGGATCTGCTCTTTCTAAAGAAGAGATTGATCGCATGATGGCCGATGCCGAATCACACGCTGCCGAAGATAAGCAACGTAAAGAAGAGGCGGAAATACGCAACAACGGTGACTCACTTGTTTACCAGACAGAAAAGTTCATTGCAGATAATGCAGAGAAACTTTCTGAAGGCGAAGCAGCCGAGAAGAAAGCAGAAGTTGAAGCAGCACTTGCTGAACTGAAAACTGATCTTGGTGGCGCTAACTTTGAAGCAATAAAAGCAAATACCGAAAAGGTAGCAACACTTAGCCAAGCACTTGGCGCTGCGATGTATGCAGCAGCAGGAGCTGCAACCGGCGATGGTGCAGCGAATGAAGACGGTGTTGAAGATGCTGAGGTTGTTGATGACGAGGCATAAAAATGCCGAGGTGCGAAATTGGTATCAATTAAATGAATACAGAAAGTAGTACTCAAATGGAAGCGGATGACGCTTTGCAACAGACGGAAGATGTAATCGTTGAGGCTGCCCCGGTTCAGGAAACTGATCCGGTGGCGGCTCTCACCGCTGATTTACAAAGACTTCAGGCCGAATACGCTAATTACCGAAAGCGCGTAGAACGCGATCGCGCTTTGGCACATGAACTTGCAATTGGTGCGGTGTTAACTGAACTGCTTGCAACACTTGATGACATTGATCGCGCAACCGAACACGGCGAACTTACGGGTGGATTTAAATCTGTCTCAGATCAGATCACTGGTATTACAACTCGCTTAGGTTTGGAAAAGTACGGCTCAGCGGGCGATGTATTTGATCCACAAATTCATGAAGCTCTGATGCACGACACCGGCGCAGATGTAACTGTTCCAACTGCAACAAAGATTTTGCAGCCAGGATATAAATATAAAGAACGCATCTTGCGCCCTGCCCGTGTTGCAGTAACCGATCCAGCCGAAGCCGCAGCGGAATAACAACTTTCCATGGCCGCTAAAGACCTTTACGAAAAGGATTTCTACAAGATCCTCGGTGTATCGCCTACGGCGAGTCAGTCTGAAATAAAAAACGCCTACCGTTTGCAAGCTAAAGCCCTGCACCCTGATAAAACCAAGGGCGATGCAGCGATGGAAGAAAAGTTCAAGGCTGTCTCTGAGGCTTACGACATTTTGTCTGATGGCAAAAAGCGCGCCGAATACGATCAAGCGCGCGAAATGTATGAACGTGGCGGAATGCGCGCACCACAAGGTGGTCAGAATTTCCAAGGTGGAGATTTCTCTGACATTTTCGGTGGCGGTAATCCCCAAGATATCTTTGCAAACTTGTTTGGCGGCGGCGGGCGACGTGGTCCACGTAAAGGCCAAGATTTACAAACCGAAGCCACAATCACCTTTAAGGAAGCGGCTTTCGGAACAACGTTAGAACTTCGCTTATCTGCCGATGGCGGCCCATCACAAAATATTTCAGCGCGCGTTCCGGCTGGTGTAAATGATGGCGCAAAAATTCGCGTAAAAGGCAAAGGTTCAAGCGGTGAAGCCGGACCCGGTGATTTGTTTATATTGCTGCATGTTAAGCCACACGCAATTTTTTCTCGTAAAGGTGAAAACATTGCAATCACCGTGCCGGTCTCGTTCACCGAAGCAGCACTTGGTGCAGACATTAAAGTGCCAACACTTGCTGGCGAAGAAGTGACCTTGCGACTTGCACCAGGAACATCTAACGGTCGCGTGTTGCGCGTTAAAGGTCGTGGAATAACAAAAGGTGCAACAACGGGCGATCTGCTTGTAACTGTTGAAGTACAAGTCCCAGCAAAGTTAGAAGGTGCCGCACTTGATGCGCTTCAAAAATATGCAGAAGTTGTCGCCGAACAAGATGTGCGCGCCGAGTTAAAAAGTAAGGCGATTCAATGACAACAAATGAGAAAGATAACCAAACTCCAGATGACGATGCTGGACTTTATGTTATTTCAGTTGCCGCAGAGCTATCTGGTTTGCACCCACAAACTTTGCGCCAATACGATCGCTTAGGTTTAGTTTCACCAAATCGCACAATCGGCCGCAACCGCCGTTATTCATTGCGCGACATTGCATCACTGCGCATGGTTGGTCGTTTAGTGGGCGAAGGAATTAATCACGCTGGAATCAAGAGAATTATCGAACTTGAATCTGCGATGGCTAATATGGCTATCGAGGTTGCGCAGTTGCGAATCGAAGTAGATGCGCTGATTAAAGAGAACCCGCCAAAATCACTTGTTACACGCCGCAAGAGCGAAGTTATTGTCTACAAAGAGGATTAAGCGCTCTTAAACGTTTTTACTCGACCGCTCCATTTGCCCAGAATTTTTTCGGCTGGAGTTTGCAATACGCCTTCAATAACTGAGGCATAAACATCTCTAAAATCAGTTGTCACAGCCAAATCGCCATCAACTAACTTCGTTAGCGAAGGTTGGTCACCAAACATTCCACCTTGCACACGATCACCAATTAAGAACATTGGACCTGCGGTGCCGTGATCTGTTCCATCTGAACCATTGGCTTTTACACGGCGGCCAAATTCGCTATAGACCATGACAGTTATATCTTTCGAGCGACCCGATGCTTTCATCTGACTCAGGAACTTACTAATACTTGATGAAACAGTCCCCAATAGCGCCGCTTGAGCATTGGCTTCGTTGGCGTGTGTATCAAAACCACCAAGTGATACAGACCAAACTTTTGTAGGAGCGCCAGCTGCAATCAACTTACCGACAATGTTTAGCTGCTGCGTTAAATTCGAATCGCCGCCAGCGTTACCACCAGAAACAGTTGGCAAGTCATCAGAGACAGGAGCGGCTTGTGAAAGTACAGGTGTAACACTTCCTGAAACGCTAAAAAGATTTCGCATCGATGTTGCAGCCGCTGCAGTTAATTTGCTATCTCTTTGAGATGCTTTAGAAAGTCTCATACATGCCTCGCCAATGGCTCCTTTTGGAATTGCGAGTCCACCCAAAGGAAGGGCTGAACCACTTTGTTTTGCACCCGCAAGAACAGGAGGAAGAACAGAACCCAAACTAATTGCCAACATTGGATCGGTGCCTTGGATATCTAACCAACGCCCCAACCAGCCCGTACTTAAATGGGTTTGAGGTGAGCCGGTCTGCCAGATTGCCATGGATGAAAAATGCGAACGATCTGGTTTTGGATAACCAACGCCGCGAATGATTGCAACTTTCTGCTCATCCCATAAAGATTTAATTCCGGTCATTGATGCGTTAAGTGCAAGCCCGTCACTGAGTGGCAGAAGAGATTCAGGTTTGTAATTTAGCGTTGGGCGAGCGGCGTAATAATTTGAATCTTGATATGGAATTACTGTATTTAAACCATCGTTTCCACCATACAAAGTAACCACAACCAGAATCGGTGTACCAAGTGGCAAAGGACGAGTGATTGCCGCTTCGGCAATGTCGTTCATTGATAAAACACTCGCCGCTGTTGCAGCCGTTGCCGCACCCGAAAACTTTAGGAATTGCCGCCTGGTGTACTTAGACATTCCAAGTTGTTCAGCAGACATTGTTGGGATTTCGTTCATGGGCTCACCACATATTCAGGACTACAGATTGCCAGGATTACCAAACGAGAAACCACATCACGAACTTCGCGAAGTGCAAAAGATGTTCGCGGTGACCATTCAACCACCGCTAATAAATCAGCCAAGTATGCGGCACGCTTTGTCGGATCTAGCGCTTCAATAGTTGATAAATCAGCTTGATTTACCAACCATGTTGCGAAAGCGATACGAAATTGCGCGCTGGCAGAACTGAGCCAAGCTTCATCTGCTGGCCAACCACCAACGTTTGGTGGTGAGAAAGGCACTTGCGATAATTTTTCTAAATAGCCATGCATCTTTGTAAAAGAATCTAACTTTGATGGGGTAAGCGATAAGGCGCGACAAACTCCAACAAACCACTCAACTGGTGATTTAACGATTTCATATTGTGGATCAGCCAGATCTGCACCATTGATTAAGGCAGATAAAACTGGAGCAATTTCACGACCCGCAAAAGCGCCAATCATTTTATGGTTAACCGGTAGCGGTTGTTGTGATGAAATAAAGCGATACCAAATGCGTTCAGAAATAAATTGTGCACAATTTGGTTGGCTGACCAAATGTCCGATCGCATCTTCTGGCGACATGACTGCGCTCTTGCCCAAAACATTTACTGATTTTGTATCACGGCGTTTCTCGTTGTAAACAACAGCGCCAGAACTGCGTGAGACTTGATAGCCAGTAAATGCGCGAGCCAGTTCCTTTACATCAGCTTCGGAATATCTGTTTACGCCCAGCAAGAAAAGCTCCATCATCTCACGTGAGAAATTTTCATTTGGTGCTTTAACTGTGTTTTCGCCGCCATCCAACCAAATCTGCATCGCACCATCAGTAAACATCGCTTTTGCAAAATCGTTAAAGTTTCCAGTTGCATACTTTCGGAAAGTTTGATTTTGTAACAACATCGGCATCGCGTAATTAACTTTTCCAATTGAAGTGGCCCAATGTCCGTGCCAGAACCAAACCATTTTTTCTTGCAACGCTTTATTTGTCGAAACCATCTGGTCTAGCCACCAAAGCTCTATACCTTCATTTTGCATCCGCAATTGGCGAGCGAAAGTAATGATCTCGGGAGTATTTGGTTCTGGCCGCTTACCTAAATCTGTAACAACAGGAATTGCGACAGCGCCCGAATCAATTAGCGGCGGATTTAAAAAACTCTGCTTTGTTACAGCCACACCAACTTTGAGGGATTGTGTGAATTCCCCCGGACGTGGCCCGAAGCCAAAACGGTTGTATAACCGAGC
>CAITKS010000133.1 GCA_903893085.1 uncultured Actinomycetes bacterium
GAAAATGTTGCAGGCGCCATCTCCAGATAAATTCCGCCTTTACTGATTCCGGTCGCAGCATTTATTGCAGACCCCGAGACGTAAAAGACTTTTCCTCCACCAGGACCGGTTTCACCAACTTGGCAAACTCCACCTTGGGCACATGTAGGTGCTCGACTGAAATTAAAGGTCGCACCCGTTGCAGTATTTCCCGCAGCCAGCCCCGAAACGGTAATTGTCGGTGTTACCGCAGCAGCCGAACCGGTGTAAGTGAGTGCAGCAGGAGTAGCAGTTGTGACTGTCAAAGTGTCCGCTTTGCTAAGCGTAAAAGTAACTGCAGTAGCGGTTGCAGTCTCGTAGTTGTTTCCTTGCGTAACCGTGGTCGTTTCTACACATGAGCCAGAAAAAGTTGTAGCAGCAATTTCTCCGGTAGATGAATTGATCGAGCAACCTGAACCAACAAGGTAGGAAAATGTTCCATCAGAATTAGAACTCGGCGAAGTCACATTAGAAGTTACCGTGGCCGTGTCACCGTATTTAAGTGATGTTGCGCTGTAGTTTGTCGCGCTTAAAGTTCGCGTTGCGCGACTTATGGTCAAAGTGCCGCTCGTTACATTTACCGATGGCGCGGTGTAAGAGTCCGAATTAGTCAGCGTTACGCTCGGAATTATTGAATAAGAACCGGCATTCGTCGGTTTCGTAGCAGAGAGTGAGTAAGTCGCTCCACCGTTGGCTGTTCCCGAATAGTTGTAAGTAACCGTCACCGTGTCAGATAACTGCAAACCTGTCACTGAATACGTCGGCGTTATCGCAGAAGCAGACCCTGTATAAATCGAAGTTTTGTTTGCCGCCGTCAAAGCTATTGCATCGGCCTTAGCTGGCGTTATCGAAATCAGCGCTGAACTAGTGTCCGAGTAATTTGTATCATTTGCCAGAGTTACCCTCAAGTTACAAGTTCCACTCGAGTTCCTCATAGTGACCAAACCGGTCGATGAATTCACTGTGCATGCCGTACTTGTACTCGTTTCATAACTCAACGTGCCAGTCAGATTTGGAACCGAACCAACCCCCAAAGATCGACTGGCCGTGTAAGTAACCGATGTAGTGCTGCCGTACTTTAGAGACGCAGCCGCAGACGAAACAAATGTTAAAGATGCCTTTCCTATTGTCACTGTTCGAGTGTCAGATGCAACTAAATAATCCGCTGTCGCTTCTTTTTTGGCTACAACGGTGCAACTTCCCGCAGATGTCGCGGTAAGGGAATCGCCACTTGTTACCGAACATCCTGCCGCATTAGGACTGCCAACTGAATATGACACTGCACCAAGACCGCTTCCACCGCTCGTTGAAAGCAGTAGATTCGTAAGAAAAGTTCCACTTGTGGAAATCAAAGTAAATGCACTTTGAGCTGCTTTCGATACGGTAATCGTCACGCTATTAGTGGAGGTGGCTGCTACGTAATTTGCATCGGCTGCTCGTGAGGCAGTTATCACGCACGTACCTGTTCCTGCAGTAATAGTGACAACAGCTCCTGAAACGCTACAAGCGGATGAAACGCCTGAAGAATAAGTAATTAGCCCGCTTCCTGCTGATGTTGCCAACACAGTTTGAGTTTCACCAAAGGCTTTTGAATAACTTGTATTTGCAAAAGATAAAGTCTGGTTTCCAGGTAAAGTCTGATTCACCGTGCTAGTTGATGGATCTGCGGTGGAGTCTGTGGCGGTTCGCGCAAACACCCGGAAATTGTAAGTTGATCCACCAGTTAGCCCGGTTATGGAAGCTGTTGTTTGCCCGCTTACGATAAATGAATTTGTATAAGTCGATGTCTCAGAGGTTTTGTACTGAACAACGTAGTCTGTTGGTGTTACCCCACTTGGTGCAGCCCAGGATAAATCTGCTCGACCAGCTGACGGATTTGTTACTGTCACCGAGGTTGGTGCCCCCAATGTTGGTTCAGTAACCTTTCCCCAAATTTGAAAAGATAAATTCTTGTGTCCGTACGTTGTACCTGGCGCAGGATATGAACCACTACTTACGGACCCCGGCCAAGCCGAAGCATCGAATGCACTGTAAAAATTTGCACCGCCTGCAGAAACTCCAGTGCCGATACCACCCCAAGCATCGCACGAAGTAAAAGTGCCAACCGGCGGATTCTCATTCCAGTTAAAACCCCAACGGACATTCATTCCGGCATTACCGCAAGCGGTATTAACGAATCCGTATCTACCATTCACTATTTCATATGAAAATACTTGATTTATAGGTGAAATTGAACTGCTCGTGTATTTAACTGTGTTAGTGCTTGATTGCATAAATAGTGTTTTTCGTACAGATTCTGTCGAATCGCCAAAGACGGTTCTTGCAGTATTCATTTGAGTTTGTGCCGTTTGCACTGAAGGTAATGTTTCTAGCCAGACATGGCCACCAAATGGATTCGAAGCAATATCACCACCAGTGGGAATTCCATAGGTTCCCGCTACATATGGCTGAGTGCCACCCACTAGGCCTGCCTTAATTACAGCCAACATTTTGGTGACTGGCAATGTGTTAAAAACAGCGAATTTTGCGTCAAGTGAAACATCATTGGTAAGTGATGTTTCAGTATCATTGAGCACAGTTGATGAATTGGTCCAGTATGCACTTGTGTATCCAAAACTTGTTGAACCAGGCTGCCCTTTCATCATCAATATCCAGGATCCGTTGTCCGAATTTGTTCGGTTCATCAGAACATAAACTTGTGTGGCAGTTCCATTTACCTTGATCCAGTATTTTCCATCCGTTGTTGTGCCGTATAAGTTATAAATTTCTTGGGGTGATGTCGCTGGACATGTTGCGCTAGAACCAATTACGCATTCAGAACCTTGTGCGGCCACCGCCGGCTCAACAGGTGCAATAAAAGTTAAAGTTGCCAACAATAAAACTAACGAGATCGAGCGATGAAGAAACGGCCTAAATCTGATGCTAAGCATTCGTCGATTCCAGGCCAACTCGGGTTACATCCGCCATTAGTGCAAGAGGGTCGGTGAAAATTACTGTGTATTCCGCTCGATTGAAATCGTAATCAACATACTGATAGTCATCGAAATAACCTATGTCTTGACCTCTGCCATTGATAAGCGTCACGGCATCTTCGCGGGATACCGTCTTATCACTGTTGATTGACAGGATTATGCGATCGACTGTCAATGCTGAGGCATCGGTAAACAAGGACATCGCAGTAGTGCTTTCACTATTGAAAAGTTGGATCTTTATTTTCTTTCCGGCGCAAGAGTTTGTATTCAAGCCAGTAAATTTGATTCCGCGTACACGAGAGAGATTTGCATAAGATTGCCCATTGGCACGAGTTCCCGAATAAGTAGCAGATGATGGATTTAGGGTGATAGAGACAAATGAGTCACAGGCTTTAAGCGTTACGACTCCTTGACCAAATTCAACTCGGTCATTTAAATTCAGAGTAATTGTCTGAGCTAAGACCGCTCCAACTAGAGCAAAGAGAATAAGAATTGTTCCAAAGACATATTCAAACTTATGGCTTCTGGGGGCTTGATCGTCGCTGTATTCGGGGTACTTGCCTTTATCTCTATTAAACAAGACAGCACCCCTTAAGCGATTGTTGCTAAGTGTACCCGCCCGATAATCCCTCGAATATTTCCCTTAGAACAAGGTTTCGGCGGATCACTTCGGAGCTTTTGCCCCTTTGAACGCGGTGTGTTGGAACATCGCGGCCACATTTCTAGGCTAACTTTCTGGGAAATTTGAGTGGGAGCGGAGACCCGTATGACCAAGCCGATAAAGCACATCAGCCATAAGTTAATAGACACTTTAAGCGATGGCGTATTTTCAATTGCGCTGACCCTTTTAGGTCTAGATGTTGTTGGCTTGGTGCATAAGATAAGTGAGAGCGAAGATTTCAACGGCGCTATGTTTGAAAATTGGCCGACTTTTCTAGCGTACGTTCTCGGTTTCGTCGTGTTGTTTTCTTGGTGGTATCAGTATCACGTTACAAGTCAGTATGTGGTTGGCACTACAGCGATGATCGTTTGGAACCACGGATTAACGATGGCTTGGGTTGCTCTTATGCCGTTCGGTGTGGCACTTCTTGCTGAAAATCTAAACACGCCAAATATGAAGTGGGGTGTTTTCTACTTTGGTATTTGTCTATTTGGCCAATATTGGTCAATTACTATTCAGCGCATTGTTGTCGGCATTTTCAAGGGTGATACTTCTATCACGTGGACAGAAGATTTCTTCTTGGCCGATAAGTCGAGAGAGGAGCAGAACAAAGCGTTGATTATATTCAATGGTTTCCCAGCGGTTTTAGGAATAGCTCTTGTTTCACTTTGCCTTGTAAATCCTTGGGTAGCTTTGGCTGGGTATGCGTTTTACGTTCTCACCACCGTAAATCCTGTAAAAAATCTCAATCGATCGATGCCGATGTTCGATAAGTTACTTAAATAATCAACTAAGTCATCCGCCGAATCCTATAAGTGGGTTGTGAGGGACTCGAACCCCCGACCCGGTGATTAAGAGTCACCTGCTCTACCAACTGAGCTAACAACCCATTCAAACGGTCGAATGTTTGAATGCAGAGCAGACCCTATCAGGGCAAAGTGCCTTGTCTAACACGCTCGCGGCGGCGAAGATGGTGACATGAGTCGCTGGCAAATCCGCATTTCGGTGCTGTTGATAACGGGCTTTGTAATGGGTCAAGGGCCACTTGAGGCTGCACCAAAGACTGCGGTGGCGGTATTGGAAACGTTGGCAGTTAAAGGTAGAGCGGCAAAGACTGGCTATGAAAGATCTCAGTTTGGACCTGCATGGTCTGATGTTGATCGCAATGGGTGCGATACCCGCAATGACATTTTGTATCGAGATTTAACTTCAATTGTTTATAAAGATGGAACTAAAGAATGTGTTGTCCTATCCGGAATCTTGATTGATCCGTATTCGGGGGAGAAGATCTCGTTTTTGCGTGGAGTAGCAACAAGTTCTGATGTGCAGATCGACCACGTGGTGGCACTTTCTAATGCCTGGCAGACCGGTGCTTTTAAGTTGAGCTATGACCGGCGTATGGCTTTCGCCAATGATCCGATGAATTTGTTGGCGGTAAAGGGAAGATTGAATTCGCAGAAAGGCGATGGTGATGCCGCAACATGGTTGCCGCCTCGCAAAGATATTCGATGTACATACGTTGCTCAGCAAATTGTTGTTAAGGCTAAGTACGGGTTGTGGGTAACAAAGCCTGAGAAAGCGGCAATGTTAAATTTGCTAAACCAATGTCCTGGCTTTAAAGCGCCAACGAATTAGAGAGCGTCGGCTCCGCGCTCGCCAGTGCGTACTCGGACAACAGTTTCAACTGGTGTTACCCAAATCTTTCCATCACCGATAGAACCGGTGTTGGCTGTGTTGGCGATGATGTCTACCAGGTTTGCAGTGTCGGCATCTTCTGCAAGTAATTCGATGCGCACCTTTGGAATGAAATCAACTGTGTATTCGGCGCCGCGATAAATTTCAGTGTGGCCCTTTTGGCGCCCAAAGCCGCGAGTTTCAGAGACTGTCATGCCATGAACGCCGGCTGCTTGCAGCGCAACTTTGATGTCATCCACCTTGGCTGGCTTTACGATTGCGGTAATTAGTTTCATATTTCTCTCGCTTCTCTTGTTTGAACTCTAGTACCGGTTTGAATTGCCGGTGATGTCATATGCGGATTCCGCATGGAATGTTGTATCCAGGCCATTTAGCTCATCTTCGCGATAGACGCGGAAGCCAATTGTTTTGCTGATGACTGTGGCAATTAGCCATGTAGCGCAGAACGAGAATGCGCCAACGGCGATGATTGCAATTACTTGTGACTGCATTAGATCTGTACCACCGCTGAAGAACAATCCGTCTTTACCGGCAGCATTTGCAGTTACGGTTGCAGCGAGTCCGATGAAAAGCATTCCGAGGATGCCGCCAACACCGTGTACACCTACGACATCTAGAGAATCGTCATATCCGTATTTGTATTTACGAGTTACAGCCCAGCTAGAAGCAACTCCTGCGATAAGACCAAGCACCAGCGCACCAAGAGGATTTAAGAATCCACACGCAGGTGTAATTGCGACTGCGCCAGCAATCGCACCTGATGCAACACCAAGCGTTGTTGCTTTGCCATCTCGCTTCTTTTCAAATGCAATCCATGACATCGCAGCGGCAGCTGTTGCAATTTGTGTATTGATCATTGCCGTTGCTGCAAGGGAACCTGCAGAAAGGGCTGACCCTGAGTTAAATCCAAACCAACCAAACCAGAGCATTCCGGCACCAAGAAGTACCAGCGGCATATTGTGAGGACGCATTGGATCGCGTCTAAATCCGTCGCGCTTTCCAAGAACAAGTGCAAGTGCAAGCGCTGCAGCACCTGAATTGATTTCAACAACGGTTCCACCCGCAAAGTCCAGCGCACCTAATTTGTCGATGATCCATCCACCAGTGCCACCTTGGGCAGCGAACGCCCAGTGGGCAATAGGTAGGTAAACCAGAGTTATCCAAACTGCAACGAAGATAACCCAAGATCCGTATTTAGCGCGGTCTGCAATTGCGCCAGAGAGAAGTGCAACTGTGATGATTGCAAAAGTTAATTGGAACATTGCAAATGCCAGGACTGGAATTTGGTGGCCTTCAGGGCCGGTTACTTGATCCAAAGTATTTGATAAACCGATGTGATCGAAGTTTCCGATTAGCCCACCATTGGATTTTCCGAAGGCTAAGGAATATCCATAGAGCACCCAGATAATTGTCGTTACACCGATTGCGGCAAATGACATCATCATCATGTTTAGCGCACTCTTTACGCGAACCATTCCGCCATAAAAAATAGCCAAACCTGGTGTCATAAACAAAACAAGTGCGGCACTAGCTAATACCCAAGCGGTATCGCCGGAATTAATGTCGATCACTGAATTCTCCGAGTCTGCGCGGCCTTAGAGTGGCTGAGCAATGGAGCAATGTTAAAGGGGAGTCTTAATGGCTTTCGTTATATCGCGTATATGACGCGAGAATTTCTTCTTCGGCGGCGTCGTGGCCGACCCAATCTCCGCCGTGAACCTCTTTGCCTGGCTCAAGGGTCTTGTAAACCTCGAAGAAGTGTTTGATTTCATCAAGTTCATAAATTGGGACATCATCTAAATCATTGAGGTTAGATTTGCGGATATCGCCGGCTGCCACACAGAGCAACTTGTCGTCGCCGCCTTTTTCATCGGTCATACGGAACATGCCGATTACGCGACAGGAAACGACGCAACCAGGAAATGTTGGTTCATCCAACATGATCAAAGCATCAAGTGGATCACCATCATTTGAAAGTGTGTTCTTTACGAAACCATAATCATGCGGAAAGCGCGTTGCAGTAAAGAGCATGCGATCAAGACGAACTTCACCAGTTGTGTGATTGATTTCGTATTTATTGCGTGAGCCAGCTGGGATTTCAACTACTACGTCGAAGATCATGTCTACCGCTCTCGTTTAGTGCTTAGTTGGAAAAAACTTGGGGTGAACGACGGGGCTCGAACCCGCGACATCCCGGACCACAACCGGGTGCTCTACCAGCTGAGCTACGTCCACCATGTGCTGATTAAGTGCTTAGTGTACCTGTTACCTAGTCTTGCTCGTTCCCCGTGGTGGTGGGGATAAACAAAGTTGAGCGGTAATAAGCCAGTTCCGCGATCGAATCTTGGATATCTCCAAGGGCGCGATGGTTTCCGGTCTTGGCAGGGGCTGTGAAATACAGCTTGGGATACCAACGTCGCGCCAACTCTTTGATCGATGAAACATCGACTGTGCGGTAATGAAGGTATTCGCTAAGGCGCGGCATATCGCGCGCAATAAAATTGCGATCAACGCTTACTGAATTTCCAGCCAACGGTGATTTACCAGCAACGGTTCCAGTCGTTTCCAAGTAAGCCAAGATCGCATCTTCGGCCTTACTCATTGTGGTGCCACTTGGAATTTCAGTAATGAGTCCAGAAGTCGTATGCATCTGAGTTACATATTCATTCATTCCCGCTAATTTTTCTGGGGTCGTTGCAATTACGACATCGACGCCATCGCCAATAACGTTTAGATCAGAATCTGTGACCAAGACCGCAATCTCGACCAAGGCATCGCCAACAATGTCGAGGCCGGTCATTTCGCAGTCAATCCAGATCAGGTGGGGCAGGGGTGTAGTCATGTGCGCCTGGCAGGAATCGAACCTGCGACAACTCGCTTAGAAGGCGAGTGCTCTATCCGACTGAGCTACAGGCGCCTGCAGAGGTCGTTAGTTAATTGTACCGACACGAGCCACTAAGGTTTTCTCCATGGCTGAATTCATTTACACGATGAAAAAGACGCGCAAAGCGCATGGTGACAAGGTAATTCTCGATGACGTGACCTTGATGTTTTACCCAGGAGCAAAGATCGGTGTGGTCGGACCTAACGGTGCCGGTAAATCTACGGTCTTGCAGATCATGGCGGGGCTGCAACAACCATCAAATGGTGAGGCATACCTGACACCTGGTTACACCGTCGGCATCTTGTTGCAAGAACCTCATCTAAATGAAGAGAAGAACGTTATTGATAACGTTAAAGAAGGTGTGGCCGAAACTGTTGCAATGCTCGATCGCTTTAATGCAATCAGCGATGAGATGTCACAACCTGATGCGGATTATGACAAGTTGCTCGCTGAGATGGGAACGCTGCAAGAACAACTCGATCACCGAAATGCTTGGGAACTTGATTCTTTGCTCGAACAAGCAATGGATGCCCTTCGTTGTCCGCCACCTGATGCCGATGTGAAAGTTTTATCCGGCGGTGAAAAGCGTCGCGTTGCTTTATGTAAGTTGCTCCTGGAAGCACCAGATCTATTGCTGCTCGATGAGCCTACAAACCACCTTGATGCTGAATCAGTACTTTGGCTAGAACAACATTTAAATAAATACCCAGGTGCTGTTGTTGCGATCACGCACGATAGATATTTCTTGGACAATGTTGCACAGTGGATTCTCGAACTTGATCGCGGTCGTGCATATCCATACGAAGGTAACTACTCGACTTATCTTGAAACAAAGGCAACTCGTTTGAAGATTGAAGGACAGAAAGATGCCAAGCGCGCCAAGCGTTTGACTGAAGAACTCGAATGGGTTCGCCAGAATGCAAAGGGTCGCCAAGTTAAATCACAGGCTCGTCTTGCACGTTATGAAGAAATGGCTGCCGAGGCAGACAAGATGCGTAAGTTGGACTTTGATGAAATTCAGATTCCACCTGGGCCACGTCTGGGAAATGTTGTTGTAGAAGTAGATCATTTAGTTAAAGGCTTTGGCGATCGCATCTTGATCGACGACCTTTCATTTACCTTGCCACGCAACGGAATCGTTGGCGTTATCGGACCAAACGGTGCCGGTAAGACAACGCTCTTTAAAACTATCCTCGGTCTAGAACCAGCAGATTCTGGAAATGTGAAGATCGGTGAAACTGTAAAGATTTCCTACGTAGATCAGTCACGTGGCGGCATCGATCCAAATAAATCACTCTGGGAAGTTGTTTCCGATGGTTTGGACTTTATTAAAGTCGGCCAAGTTGAAATGCCATCGCGCGCTTACGTTTCTGCATTTGGATTTAAAGGTCCAGATCAACAGAAGAAAGCC
>CAITKS010000134.1 GCA_903893085.1 uncultured Actinomycetes bacterium
AAAAGAAATTTACAGTAGCGGCAATTGATCTTGGAATAAAAGGTGCAACTCCACGCGCGCTAGCCGCCAGAGGTGTTGAAGTCCATGTGCTTCCCTTCAATGCGAGTTTCGAAGATATCCAAGCAATCAATCCTGACGGAGTGTTTCTATCGAATGGACCGGGCGATCCATCCACAATGAATGATGTGGTTGATCTCGTGCGCGAAGTGTTACTCGAGGAAATACCAATATTCGGCATTTGTTTTGGCCATCAAATTCTCGGCAGGGCGCTCGGATTCGAGACTTATAAATTGCAGTTTGGGCACAGAGGAATTAATCAACCGGTTCTTGATAAGAAGACTGGAAAAGTGGAAATAACAGCCCATAACCACGGTTTTGCAATCAAAGCGCCAACCGATTCAATATTTAATACAGTTTATGGTTCTGGAGAAGTCACACATGTTGGGCTTAACGATGGTGTGGTTGAAGGTTTGCAGTTGCTAGAACGTGGTGCATTTAGCGTGCAATATCACCCGGAAGCAGCCGCGGGTCCGCACGATGCTGCTTACTTGTTTGATCGCTTTATTGCGTTGATGCAAAAGTACCCAAGAGTTAAGGCGGTGATCTAATGGCCCGCGATCTAACAATCAAAAGCGTTTTAGTAATTGGATCTGGTCCAATTGTGATCGGACAGGCTTGCGAATTTGATTACTCGGGAACGCAGGCTTGTCGTGTCTTGCGAGCCGAAGGTATTCGGGTAATCCTGGTCAATTCAAATCCAGCAACGATCATGACGGATCCAGAGTTTGCTGACGCTACTTATATAGAACCAATCACTTCCGAATTCATCGAAAAAATTATCGCTAAAGAGCGCCCAGATGCGGTGCTTGCGACTCTTGGTGGTCAAACGGCACTTAATGCAGCTATCGGCCTGCACAAAGCTGGCACCTTAGAGAAATACGGAACCAAGTTAATTGGCGCCGATGTTGACGCAATCGAACGCGGTGAAAATCGCGAAACATTTAGAGGAATTGTAGAAAAGATTGGTGGTCAATCCGCAAAATCGATTATTTGCCACACAATGGAAGAAATCATTGCGGGCGTTGAAATTCTGCGATATCCGGTGGTTATTCGCCCATCATTTACCATGGGTGGACTTGGTTCAGGAATCGCCTTTGATGAAGAATCACTTCGTCAGATTGCCGGTGCAGGATTGCGTCACAGCCCAACTTCAGAGGTTTTACTTGAAGAGTCAATTATCGGCTGGAAAGAGTACGAACTAGAAGTTATGCGGGATAAATCCGATAACGTGGTAATTGTCTGCAGTATTGAAAATATTGATCCGATGGGAGTCCACACGGGGGACTCCATAACCGTTGCTCCCGCTCTAACGCTTACCGATGTTGAATTTCAAAATCTACGTAATTTATCCATCGACATTATTCGTGAAGTTGGGGTGGCTACAGGCGGTTGCAATATCCAATTTGCAGTTAATCCAGATGATGGTCGCATCATCGTCATTGAGATGAATCCACGAGTTTCGAGATCGAGTGCGCTGGCTTCAAAGGCAACAGGCTTTCCAATCGCAAAGATTGCTACCAAATTGGCAATCGGTTACACGCTAGATGAAATAAAGAATGACATAACTCAGGTTACCCCCGCATCATTTGAACCAACCTTGGATTACATAGTTGTGAAGATGCCAAGGTTTGCTTTCGAAAAATTTGCCGATGCCGATCCACGACTAACTACGACGATGAAGAGCGTTGGCGAGGCGATGGCGATTGGTCGTTCATTCCCAGAAGCTCTAATGAAGGCCTTACGTTCACTTGAGCGAAAAGAGGCGATATTCAAGTTTCCATCTGATGTTTCTTCAATCGATACTGGATCTTTGCTTCAGTCAATGCGAATCCCAACTGAATACCGACTGCAGCAAGTGCAGCAAGCGATGTGGGCTGGTGCAGATTTAGATGATGTATTTGCAGCCACGAAGATCGATCGCTGGTTTTTACATCAATTGGATTTGATCAACCTACGTGCCAGAGAGCTAAGTCAGCCAGTGGAATTGACCCTTGATTATTTGAAATCTGCGAAAGAGATGGGTTTCTCAGATGAGCAGATTGGGGAATTACGTGGAGTTTCCGAGGAAGAAATTCGTAAAGTTCGTCAACACCTTGGCCTGCGACCAGTGTATAAAACTGTAGACACATGTGCTGCCGAGTTTGAAGCATTCACTCCTTATCATTATTCGAGTTATGAAGAAGAGACTGAAGTACGTTCTCGCACGAAGCCTGCAGTGATTATTTTGGGAAGTGGACCAAATCGCATTGGGCAAGGAATTGAATTTGATTATTCATGTGTACACGCGTCATTCACATTGCGCGAAGCCGGTTATGAAACGGTGATGATTAACTGCAACCCAGAGACTGTTTCAACGGACTATGACACATCTGATCGTCTCTATTTTGAACCCTTGACGTTAGAAGATGTATTAGAAGTGGTACATGCAGAATCCTTAGCTGGTCCCGTATTGGGAGTCATTACACAGCTTGGTGGTCAAACTCCGCTTGGTCTTGCGGCTGGCTTACAGGCAGCAGGTGTAAATATTTTGGGTACTTCACCCGATGCGATTAACTTGGCTGAAGAGCGTGGAGCATTTGGACGTGTTCTTGCCGAACAAGGTCTTACCGCACCGGAATTTGGAATGGCAGCTTCACAAATGGAGGCGTTAGATATAGCAGCACGAATTGGATATCCAGTCTTAGTTCGTCCTTCCTTCGTATTGGGCGGTCGAGGCATGGAAATTGTCTATGACGATGCTGCACTCTCTAGTTTTATTACTCGAGCCACGGATATAACACCAGATCATCCGGTTTTAGTAGATCGTTTTCTCGACAGCGCTATCGAGATTGATGTTGATGCTCTCTATGACGGAACTGAACTCTTTCTCGGTGGCGTAATGGAACATATCGAAGAAGCGGGTATTCATTCAGGTGATAGTGCCTGTGTTCTACCCGCGATGACTATTACCGCTAAGCAACAGAAAAACATTCGCGAAGCAACTTTAAAAATTGCTCAAGGTGTCGGCGTCTTAGGTTTAATCAATATTCAGTTCGCCATTGCTGGCGATGTTCTCTACGTTCTCGAGGCGAATCCGCGCGCTTCACGTACTGTGCCATTTGTCAGCAAAGCAACGGGAGTTCCCTTAGCAAAAGCGGCTGCGCGCCTTTCACTCGGTTCAACGATTGCTGATCTACGTAGCGAAGGTTTATTGCCTGCTACAGGTGATGGAGTAGCAAAAGGAATTTCGGTCAAAGAAGCGGTACTTCCATGGAATCGTTTTCGCAGAACTGATGGTCGCGGGGTCGACGCCGTTCTCGGTCCTGAGATGAGATCAACCGGTGAAGTAATGGGAATAGCCCAAACCTTTGGTGAAAGTTATGCCAAGAGTCAGATCAGCGCTTTCGGTCCGCTACCGAAGTCTGGAACGGTATTCATCTCACTTGCTGATAAAGATAAAGAAGCAGGGCTTGCGCCTTCACGCGCTTTCGCAGAGCTCGGATTTAATTTGATTGCCACTGGCGGCACAGCAGATTATTTAGCGAACAATGACATATTGGCCTATAAGGTTCGCAAGAATTCGGAAGGCTCAGGTCCAATGGGTGAAAAAACTATTGTGGAACTTCTAAATAGTGGAGGAGTCGATTTGGTAATTAATACTCCTGTTGGTCGCGGCACCAGAGCAGATGGATGGGCTATCCGAACTGCAGCAGTTCAAAGATCAATTCCTTGTATAACTACGACTGCCGGATTTAGCGCCGCTGTAGAAGGAATCAAAGCTTTACAACGAGGCGATTTAGCAGTTTTACCTATCCAAGAATGGCTTAAGAAGTAATGTCACAGATTAACCGAGGTGCTTCGCATATAAACGCGACGGTTCTAGCCAATAAAAGAGTTGGTCAATATCACCAGATAGTTTTAGGAATTGGTGATCTTGTAAAGAGTTGCCGTCCTGGAAACTTCGTTGCAATTAAAGTTGGTGGTGATTCTTCACGAATGATACTTCGTCGCGCTTTTGCAATATCTCGGGTAGCTGAAAGTGCCAGTTTTGGCGGAACTATGGAGTTAATCGTTGCACCGCATGGTTCTGGTTCCAAGTGGTTATGTTCGCAGAACGAAGGGGATGAGGTAGATATCATCACCCCGCTTGGAACAGCTTTTGGTATTCCAACTTCGCCGGTAAATGCGCTTTTAGTTGGTGGTGGTTATGGTTCCGCGCCTTTATTTGGTTTGGCCGAAGTACTGAAAGCGCGTGGTTGCAAAGTTGATATGTTGTTAGGCGCCTCAACGGGTGGAAAAATATATGCACCGATGGAGGGCAAACGTTCAGTCAATTCCCTCAAGATTTATACCGAAGATGGAACCATGGGTGAACTTGGACGCGTAACCGAACCTATAAAGGTTTTAATCGAGGAAAAATCAATTGACGTCATTTACTCCTGTGGACCGATGGGAATGTTGCGAGCGATATCCGAGCTAACTGCAAATACGGATGTAGTTCACCAGTGCGCGGTTGAGGAAGCAATGGCGTGTGGAATCGGTATCTGCATGACATGTGTGTTGCCAGTTAAGGATGAATCGGGTTCTATTTCGATGCTGCGATCCTGCATCGATGGACCAGTAATGGATGGCTCGCAGGTTCAATGGCACCTAGTAGGTCAGGTTCCTGAGGTCACACCATGAGTAGCTTTGATTTCTCAACAACTCTAGGAAACGCATTTTTCAACACTCCAATCTTTACCGCTAGTGGATGTGCAAGTTCAGGAAAAGAATTAGCTCAATTCTTCCCGTTAAAGGAGATTGGTGCCGTAGTAACAAAGTCGGTTATGAATAAACCTAGATACGGTCGACCAACTCCACGTATGGCAGAGACTCCATCAGGAATGTTGAACTCGATAGGTCTGCAAGGACCAGGAATTGAAGCTTTTCTTGCCAATGACATTCCATGGCTTGTCGAGCAAAATTCCAGAGTCATAATTTCCATAGCCGGGGAGACAGTCGAAGAATATGCAACGCTGGCACGTAAGGTGCGATCAGTTGCAGGAATAAGTGCGATAGAAGTAAATATTTCATGTCCCAATGTGGAAAATCGTGGTTTGGTTTTTGCCTGCGATCCAGATGCGTCTCGGCGCGTAATCGATGGAGTGCGAAAGACAATCGGGGGAGAGATTCCGATTATCGCCAAACTTTCCCCGGATGTAACGAATTTGCCAGCTATAGCGCAAGGTGTTGTCGAAGCAGGAGCAGATGCTCTGGCGTTGATTAATACCGTTCTAGGAATGGTAATTAATATCGAAACGATGCGTCCGCATCTTGGCGGCAAAACAGGTGGCCTATCAGGACCTGCGATCAAGCCCGTTGCAGTCCGCGCGATCTATCAGGTCCATGCAGCACTTCCTGAAGTTCCGATACTCGGAATGGGTGGGGTCTCATCCGGCCGCGATGCCTTTGAACTAATTTTGGCTGGGGCATCTGGTGTGAGTGTTGGTACCGCAAGTTTCGGAAATCCACATGCTGTTATTGATATTCAAAATGAACTTCGAGAATTATTGATTGCTAAAGGTTTCCCTTCACTCAAAGCAGCGATTGGATACGCGCATAGAGAGGTGGATGTATGAAAGCACCGATAATTTTGGCAGTGGATACATCAGATTTTGACACTGCAATTTCGTGGATTGAAGCAACAAAGGAAAGTGTCAGTGTTTATAAACTTGGGCTTGAGTTTTACTTAAATTTTGGTGCCGCAGGGGTGGCCAATGTTGTCTCACGCACGGGCGCGGAGATATTCCTGGACCTGAAGCTGCATGACATCCCGCATACTGTCGCTGGTGCAGCAAAAGCTATTTCTCATTTACAACCAAGGTTCTTAACGGTCCATGCAAGTGGCGGTTCTGCCATGGTTAAGGCTGCAGCAGATGCGGTACCAAATGTTTCAATCACTGCGGTCACAATTCTCACCTCAATCTCTGAAGGTGATCTTTTTGAAATTGGTTACGCTAGCCCAGCACTTGAGAGCGCCGTCGCGTTAGCAAAACTTGCAGTTAACGCTGGAGCGAAAGCCATTGTTTGTTCCCCGCTTGAAACCGCGGCGATTCGAAGCGCTTTGGGTGATAAACCAATAATCATTACCCCCGGAGTGAGACCGCTGACTGAAATGGGCGCAGATGATCAAGTTCGAACAATGACTCCAGCGGATGCAATCGCCGCAGGTGCAAATTTCGTAGTTATTGGTAGACCGATCACAAGAGCATGGACAGATGGAGCAGCAGCAATGACGGCGAAAGCGCGTTTGATCGCCGATGAGATTCTTTCGGCAATTGCGTAGAGTTATCCTGTGCCAACTCCTCCAAAGTTAACACCTGAGCAACGCAGGGACGCTTTAGCAAAGTCCACCGCCGCTAGGCAGGTACGCGCTTCGACAAAAGCGCGCGTCAAAGCAGGGGAGTTAACTCTCGCGGCAATATTCGAATTAGCTGCAAACGATGAAGCCATAGCCAAGATGCGTGTGGTTGAACTCCTAGAATCATTTGCTGGTGTTGGAAAAGTTCGAGCGATTGCAACTTTAGATCGTTTAGCAATTTCCCAAACCAGACGTATCCAAGGTCTTGGTTCAGCGCAACGCGCAAACTTGCTTCTTGAATTTCCAAGCCGTACCGCCGCCGTGCAACGCGGAAAATTGATAGTTCTTTCCGGTCCGGGTGGCGTTGGAAAGAGTACCGTTGCAAAAGCGCTACGAGAGACTCAGTCATTCTGGGTAAGTATTTCTGCTACGACTCGAGTTGCAAGGCACAATGAAACTGATGGTGTGGATTATTACTTTTATTCGGAAAATGAATTTGATAACGCGATTAAATCCGCACTCTTTTTAGAGTGGGCTGAATTTGCGGGTTCCAGATACGGAACGCCCCGCAAACCAGTTGAAGATGCACTCCGAGACGGCCGAAATGTGTTGCTAGAAATAGAAATAGCGGGAGCTCGGCAAGTTAAAGAGAGAGCACCGGAAGCGGTCCTAGTATTTTTGCAGCCACCTTCGTGGGAAGAATTAGTCTCTCGCCTAGAAGGTCGCGGTACAGATTCGCCCGAACGGCGGGCGGCGAGATTGGAATTAGCCCAAGATGAACTTGCTCAATCCAGCTTTTTCGACTTGAACGTAGTAAATGAGCGCGTCGAAGAGGTTGTAGAACGCCTGATAGGATTGACCACACATCAGTAGGTATTTGGCTTTATTTCGCACGTAACCAGGAGGACCAAATGGACGGCATTACTAATCCACCAATCGACGAACTTCTCGATAAGAGTGGTTCTAAATACAGCTTGGTTCTCTATGCAGCAAAGCGTGCCCGTCAGATAAATGCTTATTACTCACAACTTGGTGAAGGACTTCTTGAATATGTTGGTCCGTTGGTTGAGACACACGTTCACGAGAAGCCACTTTCAATTGCACTTCGTGAGATCAACGAAGGTTTACTTACAATCGAAAATCTCGAACCAACCGCTTAAGTAATAACTTTCGCTAAGACAATGGTTCGTGTTCGAGAAGTAATTCTCGGGGTTGGTGGAGGAATAGCCGCCTATAAATCCTGCGAACTCTTGCGGCGTTTACAAGATCGCGGTTATTCAATAACGGTAGTTCCCACCCCATCAAGTTTGAACTTCGTCGGTGCGGCAACTTGGGAAGCTTTATCAGGTCGCCCCGTTACAACTCAAGTGTGGGAACGCGTCGACGAAGTCCGACATATTTCTTTGGCTAGTTCAGCAGATGCTTTGATTATCGCTCCTGCCACCGCTGATTTAATCGCGCGAATAGCTGCAGGTCGTGCCGATGATCTATTAACGAATTTGATTCTGGCAGTTGATGTTCCAATTTTAGTTGTACCAGCAATGCATCCACAGATGTGGCTTGATCCCGCAACTGTTGCGAATGTTGATGTCCTCAAAAAACGTGGCTTTACTGTGATGGATCCAGAAGTTGGACGTCTAACGGGTGACGATATAGGCCCCGGTCGATTCCCTGAAACAATTGCGATCATTGAAAAGTTTGAGCGCTTGGTTGGAGTTGATAAAGACTTCCTTGGTGTAAATGTCTTGGTTACTGCAGGTGGAACGCGAGAGGCAATAGATCCAGTTAGATTTATTGGAAATCGCTCCAGCGGAAGACAGGGAGCGGCCGTCGCCCGTGCGGCGAGAGATCGCGGTGCGAATGTAAAGCTGATTCTGGCGAATTCTCAATTAACGCGCGAAGAAACAGAAGAGTTAAGTGGTATTGAAATCACAGCAGTTGAGACAGCAACGCAAATGCATGCGGCGTTAGAGAAAGAGTTTCCCGCGACTAATTTGCTAGTAATGAGTGCAGCTGTTGCAGATGCCAGACCTTCGCAAGTATCTGATGCGAAAATTAAAAAAGGCGAATTAAGAGATATTCAATTAACTGAGAACCCCGATCTGCTTAAATCGATTGCCAAAATGCGTGATAAGCAGGTGATAATTGCTTTTGCCGCCGAAACCAATAGTGACCTCGGTGCTGCACAAGAGAAAATGCAGTCCAAGGGGGCTAATATTCTGTATCTAAACGATGTTTCTGGTGGTGCGATCTTTGGATCTGATCTAACAGAAGGCGCAATTCTCACGGGCAACGGCGCTCACATTCCAATTTCTCAGACCAGTAAAGACACGCTTGCCGAGCTACTACTCGACCAGGCACTAATTCAGTTAGGTTAACCCAATGTCAAAACGTCTATTCACATCCGAGTCAGTTACAGAAGGCCATCCGGATAAGATCGCAGATCAAATTTCAGATGCGATTCTCGATTCACTGCTTTCCCAAGATTCAACGAGTCGCGTAGCAGTAGAAACGCTGATAACAACTGGACAAGTTCACGTTGCTGGTGAAGTAACAACTAATGGTTACGCCGACGTCATGGGAATAGTTCGTGACACCGTTATCGGAATTGGTTATGACTCATCCGTTAAAGGATTTGACGGCAACAGCTGTGGTGTATCAATCTCAATTGGTCAACAGTCACAAGATATTGCTCAAGGAGTTAATGACGCCTACGAAAATCGTGTTTCTTCATCCGTTGATCCACTAGACCTACAAGGCGCCGGGGATCAAGGTTTGATGTTTGGTTACGCCTGCGATGACACGAAAGAGTTGATGCCGCTGCCTATCTGGTTGGCACACGAGCTAGCACAACAACTTTCAGCTGTTCGCAAGTCAGGAGCGTTGCCTTATCTTCGCCCAGATGGAAAGACTCAGGTAACGATTGAATATGACGGAGACCGCGCCGTTGCTTTGGATACAGTTGTTATATCTAGCCAGCACGCAGAAGATGTCGACGTCGCAAAGAAATTAACGCCTGAGATTATCGAACACGTAATCAACCCAGTCTTATCTAAAATTGATTTGCCTCGTAAGGATATGCGAACCCTGATTAACCCAACTGGGCGCTTTGTAATTGGTGGCCCAATGGGAGATGCCGGTCTTACGGGTCGCAAGATAATTGTTGACACTTATGGAGGTATGGCTCGACATGGTGGTGGTGCTTTCTCTGGAAAAGATCCATCTAAGGTCGATCGTTCGGCGGCATATGCGATGCGCTGGGTAGCTAAGAACGTTGTAGCAGCCGGTCTAGCCCGTCGATGTGAAGTACAGGTTGCCTACGCAATCGGTAAGGCCCAGCCAGTTGGAGTTTTTGTGGAGACTTTTGGCACCGAAACAGTTGCAGTGCAGAAGATTCAAGATGCAGTTACAACGGTCTTTGATCTGCGACCTGCGGCGATCATTCGCGACTTAAATCTGCTACGACCTATCTATTCTCAAACTGCTGCGTACGGACACTTTGGGCGTGAACTTCCTAATTTCACTTGGGAAACGACATCTCGCGTAGAAGCACTTCGCGCAGCTGTTAATTAATTAGGGGAGTGCGCCGTGTCATCTGCGCGGCCACTTCGTCTAAAGACCGAAGAAGTTTCTAGAGTAGATAAAGAGATAGCAACTTCTTTACCCGTAGCGCGTCTTTGGGTGGATAATTCGTTGTCACATCTGGATGGCAGTTATGACTATTTGGTTCCCAAGCGTCTAGATGCACAAGTTAAAGCTGGGGTACGCGTTGGTGTTGATTTCGCTGGACGCGAAGTTGAAGCACTTGTTATAGATCGAATTGATGCCCCATCGCACGCGGGACTTAAAACAATTGCATCGGTCTTATCACCGATTGTTGTCGCACCACCGCAATTGATCTCGTTGATAACTCAGGCTTCGCAAAGGTGGTTGGCTCACCCATATGATTTAATCAGAAGCGCGATTCCACCAAGCGTTGCCAGTGTGGATAAGAGCCTTTCCACTGAAACGGTTGCGTACTCATCTCGAGTGAAGAAAATCCACGAAGCTGCATATATCCATATACAACCTCATGAAAATGCGATAGTTAAGTTAGTTGATTTTGCCAACGGAAAGTTGTCGCTCGGTTCGGTACTTCTCATCGTGCCTGAGGAACGAGAACTTGCGCGCCTCCTTGAAATTTATGGTGATAGTGCAATTGTTCTCTCCGGATCTTTGACAAGGACAGATCGATATCGAAACTATCTATCGGCTGTCGGTGGTTCGAAAAAGTTGATCATCGGCACAAGAAGTGCAATTTTTGCATCTCCGAACGATTTGCAAACCATCATTGTCTTTCGCGAAATTTCCGAATCTCTATATGAACCCAGAAGCCCTGGATGGAATGTTAGAGACTTAGCGCTTATGCGAAGTGAGAGAGAAAGTCTCGATTTGTATTTTGCCGGCTATTCGCCATCGAGTGAGATTGCTAGTCAAATAGAAGAGGGTAAGTGCAGATATATTGGTAAAAGAAATCGCTTGAAAGTGACCAACAATCCATCGGCAAATGGTGAATTACTTCCTGGACGGATATTCGCATCAATAAGAACTGGACTGAAAACTGGACCGGTTCTTTTTCTCGTGCCTCGTAAAGGGTATGCCAGCTCACTCATGTGCAAAAAATGCAGAAATATTTCACTCTGCGAATGCGGGGGTAAGTTATCTAAATCATCGGCAACGGCTCCCGCACATTGCGTCCATTGTGGTTTGAAATCTACCTTGGATAAATGCAAGTGGTGTGGAAGCGATTCTAGGATCTTGCTAGGCCGTGGTGCAGATCGTCACGCCGAGGAAATTGGACGCGCTTTTCCTGGCTATCCTGTTTTTTATTCGAGCAGCGATAAGCCAGTTGAAGAAGTAGCAAACGAGTCGAGTTTGGTTATCTCCACAACTGGAATGGTTCCCCGAACAAAGAATGGTTATGCCGCTGTCATATTGCTAGAAGGTGATTCATTCTTTTCATATGCTGACCTAAGAGCGCAGGAACGCGCCCGCGAGTCATTCTTTGAGGCAGCATCCCATGTCTCGATTAAAGGGGAGATAGTTACTGTGATTGATTCAACGCACCCAATTACTTCCGCGCTAACTCTTTGGAGCCCGTCCACTATGGCGGGACGGGAATTATTGGAACGTAAAGAGGTTTCTTTGCCACCGTATACGCGAGCAGTTGTTTTAGAGACGGACACAAAGGATGCGACCGGAATCATCTCTGGAATACGTAAGGCGGTGTTCGATAAAAGATTACCAAGTTCTGTTGTTGCTCTTGGACCTTCTCAACGTTCAGGAGATCTTTCGCGAATTCTCTTGACTTGCGATATATCCCAGAGCGATGAATTCCTAAAATTTTTGCATGAATTTATCCGCCATCGTGCAATCGCCAAGAAAAGCAAGATTTTTCTCCGAGTAGATCCTTACTCTCTTTCATCCTAAACCTGCACCTAGGCTAGACTGGACTCATGTCTATTCAACCAATTCGTCTTTTCGGAGATCCCGTATTGGTTACGCCGGCTGCTTTAGTTGTGGACTTTGATAAAGAGTTGAGAACTTTGGTTGCTGATCTGACTGACACGATGCTGGAGGCTCCGGGTGCCGGCCTCGCCGCTCCCCAAATTGGTGTGGGGTTGCGCGTCTTTGTATGGGATGTTGATGAAGCACTTGGTCATCTGATTAATCCGACCCTTGATTTAAGCGAGGAGTTACAAGACGGTGAAGAAGGTTGTCTCTCATTTCCGGCGCTTAGTTATGAGACCCCACGTGCTTTTCGTGCCGTTGCTAAAGGATTTAACATGTACGGGGAGCCAATAACAGTAGAGGGCACAGAACTCCTTGCGCGATGTTTGCAGCACGAGACAGATCACTTAGATGGAATAGTGTTTATCGATCGTATGTCGCCGCAGGATCGCAAATTAGCGATGAAAGAGATACGAGAATCCGACTGGTTTGCCAGCGCGCAGACAACAGGGCTAAATCCAACAGTGAAAATCTCTCCTCATAACATCTTCGGTCAAGGAATTTAGTGCGCATTTGTATAGCGGCAACACCAAGTGTTGCGTTGCCTACTTTAAACCAGATACTAAAGAGCGGTCACGAAATTGTTTCGGTAATAACCAGACCTGATGCATTAGCGGGGCGGGGACGTACTTTAAAGGCAAGTGCTGTCTCTGATTGGGCCATAGCCAACAATGTTCCACTTCATAAACCAACTACCGCAGATGAAATCGCATCTCTGGTTTCCCACTGCGACCTGGTCGTGACTATTGGTTTCGGCGTTCTATTACCCGAAGCGATTCTAAAGATTCCAAAATTTGGTTTTATAAATCTACATTTTTCACTTCTGCCACGCTGGAGAGGAGCGGCTCCAGTCCAACGTGCACTTGAAGCGGGGGACACATCAACAGGAGTGACGGTCTTTCAGTTAGATGCCGGAATGGATACTGGACCAATTTATTCATCCAAAGCGATCGATATTGACTCAACCATTAATACAGCCGAACTTCTCGAACTACTTTCGAATATTGGCGTCTCTGCTGTACTTGATGCTGTCGCTGCAATCGAAAATGGCAACACACCCAATAAGCAGCCCCTTGAAGGTGTGACTCGCGCCGACAAGTTAAGCAGCGAAGAGGCTCAGATCGATTGGTCAATGAGTTCTGCAACAATCGTAAATAAAGTTCGAGCTTTTTATCCCAATCCAGGAACGTGGAGTACTTTCCGAGGCTTGAAAATCAAAATCGACGCTGCCGTTCTTCACGAGTTAATTTTGAAGCCCGGTGTAATTTCGCTCCAAGATAAGAAAGTGCTGGTCGGAACAGGCGATGGTTCTGTCGAATTATTAAAGGTTAAACCTTCTGGTAAAAATGAAATGTCAGCGCAGTCATGGGCCAATGGACTTCATTTGATTTCCGATGAAAGTTTTGAGCGAGAAAATGGTTGAGGCTAGACGGAACACCTTTAAATCTCCCAAGCCAGACCGAGTTCGATTATTAGTCTTCGATATCCTTCAGGAAGTCAATCGTTCTGATGGCTACTCCAATCTTCTTCTGCCGCAAGCCTTGGCCGATGCCGATTTCGAACAACGCGACAAGGGTTTCGCGACTGAACTTCTTTATGGAACTCTTCGCATGCAAGGACGTCATGATTACATTGCATCACAAGTATCAGATCGTAAATGGAGCGAGGTGGATGCCGGAATAGTCGACGTAGTGCGACTGGGTGCCCATCAACTATTTGAAATGCGAGTACCTTCACATGCGGCAGTATCTGCGACAGTGGAATTGGCTCGCAAAGTAATCGGAGAATCGAAAGCATCATTTGTAAATGCGTTGCTTCGAAAAATGAGCGCACAGACCCTTGATCAGTGGCTTGAGCCGGTGCGTGAGATCAAAGACTCAGTCACTCGATTATCGATCATGTATTCACATCCGGAATGGATAGTTTCCGCCTATTTTGACTTGCTACGAGATTATGAAGAAGTTGAGAAACTTCTGTCAGCAAATAATCTTCCAGCGAGTCCAACTTTAGTTTGGTGGCCGGGACGTTCCACCAGGGAAGAGTTTGTCGAACTTGGTGCAGTTTCAACTCAATATTCACCGTATGGTTTGAAGTACGAAGGTACGCCGGTCTCTTTAGAGGCGATTCGTCATCGCCGTGCTGGCGTGCAAGACGAAGGTTCTCAACTAGTTGCATCAATTTTTGCATCCGTTGTTCAAAGTCAAGGCACTTGGTTAGATATATGCGCAGGCCCTGGAGGCAAAGCGGCGTTACTTTCATCTCTTGCCAAGGAGTCAGGCAAAGACTTCACCGCCAATGAAATATCTAAGCCAAGAGCAGAACTTGTTAAGCAGGTGATCGGATCTGCTCGCTTATGGGTTGGAGATGGACGCGAGATTGCCTCCCATGGTGAAAAATTCGGTGCAATTTTAGCTGACGTACCTTGCACGGGTTTGGGAGCGTTGCGCCGTCGTCCAGAAGTTCGTTGGCGACGTCAAGTGAGCGATCTTCGCGCGCTCACCCAGTTGCAACGCGAAATCAGTGATTCAGCTATTTCAGTTTTATCAGACGATGGATACTTCGCTTATGCAACATGTTCGCCTCACTTGGCCGAGACGAGTATTCAAGTAAAGGATATTTTGAACAACCACCCAGAATTGGAATTGATTGACCTTACCGATCATATTCCGACCAATCTAAACGGAGCTATTCGTGACGGAGCGCTCTCACTTTGGACTCACAGACATGAAACAGATGCCATGTACATGGCGATTTTCCATAAGAAGAAAGCGGTCAGCCTTTAGGCTTAGTCGATGGAGAAGTCAAGAGAGATTCGAATTACTCCGAGTGTTTTAAACGCCGATCGCGAGAATTTAGGTCATGAGATTGCTCGGATTGCGGCCGTCTCTGATCTCTTGCACTTAGATGTTATGGATGACATCTTCGTTCCTAATTTAACGTGGGACTTCGCTGCGGCTGAAGCAATTATCAAAGCGTCACCGTTACCGGTAGATGCTCACTTAATGATCACAGACGTGGATCGAATCGCACTTGATTACGCAGCGATTGGAACATCCAGCGTAACTATTCATGCTGAAGCCTCCGTCACACCGCGTGCCACTTTACAAGCGATTCGAAAGTCTGGATCCAGAGCGGGATTAGCGCTCAAGCCGGGAACCAAGATTGCCGAATACCAAGATTTATTGGATGTAGTCGATATGTTTTTAATTATGACAGTGGAGCCAGGTTTTGGTGGACAGAGTTTTATGTCAGATATGATGGAAAAAGTTAGGCAGACCCGAAAGATTATTGGTCAACGCCCCATTTGGTTACAAGTAGATGGTGGTATTTCACTGGATACGATCTCAATCGCCTTAGATGCTGGAGCCGATACCTTCGTTGCTGGGTCTGCAGTCTTTAATTCACCTGATCCAGCCGAGATGGTAAAAATGCTCCGTCAAAGAGCAACTGGTATCTAGTAAAGTACGCACATGAAGACTTTCGATCAACTCTTTGAAGAACTAGCAAAAAAGATTGAAAGTGCTGACGCCGAATCAGGAACTGTTGCGGCAGTAAATGGTGGGGTTCATAACATTGGCAAGAAGGTCCTAGAAGAGGCTGGTGAAGTATGGCTGGCGGCCGAACACGAGAGTAATGAGGCCCTTGCCGAAGAGATTAGCCAACTTATTTATCACTTGCAGACTTTAATGTTGGCTCGAGGTCTAACCCCAACTGATATTTATCGTTACCTATAGAAACGAGTTCTTGTGTTAAAAATTGCAGTCCCAAACAAGGGTTCACTTGCTGATGATTCCATTGCCATCTTGAAAGAAGCTGGATACCGTCAAAGAGTAGATTCAAGAGACCTTATTTTGACGGATCAAGAGAATGGCGTCGAGTTCTACTACCTACGACCACGCGACATCGCGCTCTATGTTGGAACTGGAGAACTCGAAGCTGGCATCACAGGTCGCGATTTATTGATTGATTCTGGAGCTAAGGCATCAGAGATTTTATCCCTTGACTTTGGAGGATCAACATTTCGATTTGCCGGGCCTGCTAGTAAGAGTTGGGAGATTAAAGATATTGCAGGTAAGCGAATCGCGACTGCATATCCAGGTTTGGTTAATGATTTTCTTAACAGAAACAGCATCAAATCCGATGTGGTTCGCCTAGATGGCGCTGTTGAAAGCAGTGTACGTCTTGGAGTCGCTGACGTTATCGCTGACGTTGTCAGTACGGGTAACACTCTAAGACAGGCTGGGCTAGCAATCTTTGGTGATCCAATTTTGCAGAGTGAAGCAATTCTGATTTCTCGAGAGGGTGCAAAGCTAGCTGCAGAACTTGAGATCTTGTTGCGACGGTTACAAGGTGTTGTGACTGCGCGTCAGTACGTATTACTTGATTATGACATTCCTAAAGTAAGTGTTGATAAGGCCTGCGCGATTACACCAGGACTGGAATCGCCCACCATTTCCCCCCTACAAAAAACTGATTGGGTTGCGGTTCGTGCCATGGTTTTACGTAAGGACACAAACAGGTTAATGGATGAGCTTTGGGCACTTGGTGCTCGCGGAATTCTGGTTACTGATATTCACGCTTGCCGCTTATAGGGAATCAGATTCCTCAACTTCTTCGCGTGTGATTCCAAGTAAATAAAGCACTGAATCCAAATAAGGCGCTGAAAGAGAACTATCGGCTGCGGCGATGACCGCTGGTTTTGCGTTAAATGCGATACCCAGTCCAGCCGCTGCGATCATATCCAGATCGTTTGCTCCATCACCGATCGCGATTGTTTGCTCCATCGCTATCGAATGTTCGTCAGCAAATTCACGTAGAGCATTTGCCTTTCCAGCTCGGTCAATGATTGGACCCGTGAGATTGCCTGTCAATTTTCCGTCAACTATTTCAAGGTTATTTGCGCGCATATGTTTAATGCCTAGTTCGGCAACTATGGGGGCGATAACGCTCTCGAATCCACCAGATACCAGCGCCACATGATGTCCCAACTTATGCATGGTGCGCACGAGGGTACGTGCTCCGGGGGTCAAGGTTATTTCTTTTTGAACTTCACTTAAAACGGATTCAGGTAGTCCGGCTAACAATTTAACTCGAGCACGCAGACTGGATTCAAAATCGAGCTCACCTCGCATGGCAGCTTCGGTAATCGCTGTAATTTCAGATCCTTTTCCTGCTTTAGCGCCCAGCAATTCAATGACTTCTTCTTGGATCAGGGTTGAATCAACATCCATTACGACCAATTTTTTTGCCCAGCGCATTAAACCGCCGGGGGAGACGGCAATATCTACTGAATTGGTGTTTGCAATAGTGGCCAATTCGGTGCGAAGTTTTGCGATCACAACACCTGAGACGGTTAGTTCAATCGCAGTTACGGGATAACTTGCAGTGCGATGAATCCGCTCGATATTTCCACCATTTGCAGCGATCGCACTGGCGACTGCAGTAAAGGCTGTGGGATTGAGTTCTGGCGCCAGAACTACTACATGGCAAAGTGCTCGCTTTGCAGCGATTGTTGAAATTGCACTATCTTCAAATGCCGATGCGATATCAACGCCTAGGCGTTCTGAGCATTGCTCAAGATCGGCTTCAATGGCTTTTGCATGTGCAGGATTTAGGGCTAATAAAACGGTGAGAATTACTCGTTCGCGAATAACGACTTGTTCGATATCCAGAATTGTCACAGCAAAAGGTGCCAGTGCTTCAAAAAGACCTTCCGTAATTCCAGGCTTATCGACTCCAGAGAGCAGGATTAAGCCAGTGAATTGCTCTGTTTTTCCTGTGGTCGTCATAAGAACGCCTAGATTATCGTGAATCACATCTAACTGAGTCATATTTAAGCCTGATTTGCCGTGATACCCGCTATCTTTTTCATCTATGGATAGCCAATCTCAGATTAGCATTCTTGCGATGCAAGGAGTGAGCGTCTCTCGCGGTGGCAGAGATATTTTGGGTCCACTGGATTTTAAGATTCAAAACGGTGAACGCTGGGTGATCCTCGGTCCAAATGGTGCAGGTAAATCTACTCTTCTAAATATTCTGGCGACGAGAATCTTTCCCACTAAAGGGACTGTAAAAATCTTAGATAAAGAGATGGGAAAAGTAGACCTATCCGAACTGCGTACTCGCATTGGAATCTGCGCCAGCTTACTTGCAGAAGATATTCCCGATGATGAATTTGTTCGAGACGTTGTCTTAACTGCCGCCTATGCAGTGATAGGTCGTTGGAACGAGAGTTATGACTTATGGGATGAATCAAGAGCTGTGGCTTTGTTAACAACTTTTGGAGTTCGCTCTCTTGCCGACCGCAGGTATTACACCCTTAGTGACGGTGAAAAAAAGCGAGTTCAGATTGCTCGTGCGTTGATGGCCGATCCTGAACTTTTGCTCCTTGATGAACCAACAGCCGGCCTCGATTTGGGTGGTCGCGAAGATTTATTGCAAAGATTTGCGCAGTTCTCACAAGACCCGCTCGCTCCCGCAAGTATCGTCGTTACCCATCACATTGAAGAAATCCCAGCCGGAACTACGCATGCCTTAATCATTAAGGACGGCAAGATTGCAGTATCGGGACCTATTTTTGACGTCATTACAACAGAACATATGTCAGCAGTATTTGGAATACAAATAACAGTTTCAACTGATGGTCAAAGGTTTTTTGCCCGCAGCTCATGACCAGCTTTCGTAATCAACTGCATCCATCATGGGCGCAAGCACTGCAGGATTTACTTCCATTACTCGATGAGATTGAAAGCAAAGTTAAAAACGAAAACTTCTTACCGTCGCAGATAAATGTGATGCGTGCACTGACCCAGGACTTAGCGATTAGTAAAGTTTTGATCGTTGGCCAGGATCCTTACCCGAATTCAGAACATGCCATGGGGTTGGCCTTCTCTGTTCCTGAGAACCTAGTCAAGTTACCAGCGTCCCTGCGAAATATTTTTAAAGAGTTGGAATCGGATTTGGATCTAGGACAACCTGCGACTGGTGATTTAACGATGTGGCACCAACAAGGGGTCGTGCTACTAAATAGAACTCTGACATGTGCTCATGGTCAAAGTAATTCTCATTTAGATTTAGGTTGGCGCGTTATTACGGATAGATGCGCAAAAGTCTTAGCGGATCAAGGTGTTGTTGCACTTCTCTGGGGCAATAACGCCGCAGAATTAAGCGGCTTCTTTTCTAGCCGAAAGATAATAACTAGCCCTCATCCAAGTCCATTGTCTGCCTACCGTGGTTTCTTTGGATCTAAACCCTTCAGTCGGGCGAATCAGATTTTGGAATATGAAGGAAAAAGTGGAATCAACTGGGTATAAAAAACTTGGCCCCACAAAGTTAACTGTGAGGCCAAGCCTTTAGAATTTTTCTTTAGCCTACCCAAATATTAATTGGTGAGGATAAGAAGTAGACCATGAACAAACCAGATACAAGAAGTAGAA
>CAITKS010000135.1 GCA_903893085.1 uncultured Actinomycetes bacterium
AGTTGCGCCATCTCTTTGCAAAGCATTGATGTCAGTTTTCTTATCCACTTTTGCAAACTTTGCTACCTGATCAATCCACTTTGAATCATCGCTGATTACTAGCGGTGAAATTGAATCGGTAAGTGCTTCGATATTTGCAAATGGCATTGTTCTCCCAGCAACCACATGCTCCATCGCGATTCGAGATGCGTTGATTTCAGGTAGTTCACGACCACCAGCAGGACAACACTGCGAATCGGTGCAAAGCATCGAGCGATAACGCCCACCCTTTATCAAAAGTGATTCATCAATTGCCACGTCAATTCGGGTAAGTGCTGCGGCCAAATCACTTAAGACCGCTTCCCCATCGTTGCGCGTGGCCGGCACGTAGGCAACCAATAACGCACCTGATGATCCTTCGCGTTGTAGATGCGATGCCAATAAATCATAGGCAGATGCCGGCAGATCATCTGGGTAATCAACGCGCATTGCCATTCCTATGCAATTGTCTTTAATTGATACAACAACAAGTGAATCAACTGGGTGATAACCAATTAGAAATGGAATAGCGGCGATCAAATCGTGTGGTGAAGTTAAGGTGGTCATATTTACTCAATTCATGAAACGGGTTGGGGCTGCCACCACGGTGATGGACAGTGCCGAGCTCTTTTTAATTTGCCCAGTGATGGCGCGTTCGATCGAGTTATGTGTAAATGAGCCGCCCCAAGTCGTAACCAGAATTACTGGATAAGTTCCGGGATTTGAATAAATGTGAGTGATCCGACCATTTGGGTAAGGCCCACCAGGATCTGTAGTCGTTGCAAAACTTCCATCACCGAATGACCAAGTAAATGAAGGTCGCATCGCCACATCTATCGATTCACCAATTAGATCAACTTTGCTGCGGAACAAAGTTGGCACATCGCTCCAAAAATAGACAGGAACATTTATCAGCGGCGCAAACGAAGGTTGATATGAAATTCCAGCAGTAGGCAAAGATTTGCTGATGCGATCGCTAAGGGAAGTTGCAGCTACCGCAATCGGTGCGATCTTTTTCGGGACAACCTTCTTTTTCGCCACAGCCGGCTTCGGTTTCGCAATAACTTTTGGTTTGATCGCAACCTTTGGTTTCACAGCAGCTCTGGCCTTTGGTTTAGCAACCGTTTTTGGATTCACTGCAGCCTTTGATGCGGGGCCACTTCCCTTCCGTGCTTCGAAGATCAATTGGCCATCTTGGGTATAGACATCTACGCATGTAATTTCGCAGTCGGCTGCTATTGCTGGGCAAACGCCGAACGCTATGAGCGTTGCAATTAGTGCAAAGAATTTGAGTTTCATGTGGCGCAAAGTAGAACCTGCACGCATGCCGAATGCATTCAAAGTCGAAAGTTGTGGATAGTTATGACACTCTAGGTAAGTGATGGTTGCGCGCGATGGAGACGGTTGGATCGAGTGCGATTGCGGTAGCAAACACTGGGGTCTAAATGGAGCCGCCGGGCTTTTGATTTATCGCGATGGCGCTATTTTGTTACAGCACCGCGCACCGTGGGTTCATAACGGTGATACTTGGGGAATTCCAGGCGGTGCCCGCGATTCTCACGAGAGCGTTATAGAAGGTGCGATTCGCGAAGCTATTGAGGAGACCGGAATTGATCCACAGTGTTTAAATCCGCGTGATTCACATATTGATGATCACGGTATCTGGAGTTACCAGACCATAATTGCCGAAGCCAACGCGCAATTAGAGGCGCATGAATTAAATGACGAATCACATGAAGTTAAATGGGTTTTATTCGATGATGTAACGCGTCTGCCGTTGCATCCCAGCTTCGCAAAATCATGGCCTTTATTGCGCCAGAAGTTAGAGTTCCTTATTCAATCTGCGCAGTGATTCGCGCACTATCGCACCATCACTAGTACGCCATAACGGTGGCATCGAATTAAGTAAGACGCTGCCATAGCGCTTTGTAACTATGCGCGAATCAAGTATTGCAACAACACCACGATCATCAACGCTGCGAATCAAACGACCAGTCCCTTGCGCCAACAGCAACGCTGCACGCGGCAGTGAAACCTGCATAAAGCCACTGCCACCTGCGGCATCAGCCAAAGATGCACGCGCTGACATCACGGGCTCATCTGGGCGCGGGAAGGGAATGCGATCGATGGCAACCAAGATGCAAGAGTTGCCCGGGACATCCACGCCCTGCCACAGCGACATTGTGCCGAGCAGAATTGAAGTTTCATCTTTTGCAAAACGTTCGACAAGTGGACCAACAGCGTCGCCACGTTTTTGCGTAATGATTGTTATTGGTAACTCTTTTAAAACACTTCGCAGATGAGCATCGGCAGCCTCGACACCGCGCCATGAACTAAATAGCGCCAAGGTGCGACCGCCCGCGGCATCAATTAGCTCGCCAAGTTCGGTTAAGACTTCAATACTTGGGCCATCACGGCCTGGTTCTGGCAAATGTTTTGGCATATATAAAACACCTTGATTAGCAAAATCAAAGGGAGAACCAACATCGAGCATCTGCACATTTGCTGGATCAATATCGCCATCTTCACTTTCGGAATCCGCATCCGAGCCAACAACAAAGCCAATGCTGCGCGCCATCGCATCAAAGCCATTGCCCACCGTCAAAGTTGCAGATGTTGCAATCACTGGAGTCTTAGTCAAAAGGTTTGCGCGCAAGACTTCAGATACTGAAAGCGGGGCAAGGTGCAAAGTAGAAAATGTTGGTTCATACCAAAGCACATGCGAGCCGCTCATCTTTAGCAACTTGCCACAAGTTGTATTAATTTCATTTACCGCACCTTTAACGCGTGCCCGTTCAGCAATTCCATCGGAATCGATAATGTCATCATCGGCGTTAATAATCTGAACAATTGCAGCCGCTGCTTCGCGCACCTTGCGAATCGGTGCTTCTAACGACGATGGAATTTCTTCCAGGCGACCTTGGGCGTTGAAATCACCGCGGATTTGATCACCATAATCTGCCATCGCATCGTGGAAATTATCGGCAGCCTTAGTCATCGCATCAGATAATTTGCCGGGCATATGTTTGCGCGCCATCGCAGCGGCGCGAATAACACGCGCAGATGTAAGTTCTTCAGTCACCGCTTGGGTTGTGCGATCCATAAATTCGTGGGCTTCATCCAGAATAACAGCATCTCTTTCAGGCAAGATTGGATGCGAATCTACGATTTCAATCGCAAGCAACGTGTGGTTGGTGACAACCACATCAGCTAACTGCGCCTTGGCTTTTGCAAGGGCTGCAAAACATTGTGGTCCGTAATTACAGACATCTGCGCCCACACATTCGCGCCCCGAAAGTGAATTTGCAGCCCAAACACGTCGGTCGACCTCTGGGGCATCATCGCGATCACCTGAGACGCCAGGGGTCTTTGCCCACGCATGTAAGCGCTTGGCATCTTTACCGAGATGGCTTACTTCCAATAAAACTTCACCATCTGGATCAGGATCTTCGGTATTCATCTTCTGCAGGCAAACGTAATTGCCAACACCCTTATAAATTCCAAATGTAATTTCGCGACCTAATACTTTTTCAAGTGCGGGAACAACTGCCGGCAGATCTCTTTCAACCAATTGACGTTGCAAGGCCAAGGTCGCTGTTGCCACCAAAACTTTTCGACCATGAACAAGTGCCGGAACCAAATACGCTAAAGATTTTCCGGTACCTGTACCGGCTTGAACCATTAAGTGATGTCGGTCAGTGAGGGCATTAGCCACCGCTTCGGCCATTTCAATCTGGCCTTCTCGCGGAGAACCCCCAATTGCTGCGACCGCGGCATCGAGTGCTTTACGCACCTGTGCCGAAAGATCACTCATAGGCGCACAGTATCGAAAATCAGTGACATGACAGGTGACCTAAGTACATGTGCTCAGATAGGCTGGCACTTTAATTGGAGGAAAGATGAATATCGCACGAATCGGTGCCGCAGGAGCAGAAAAACCAGCAATTATTGAAGGCGATGAAGCGATCTTTGTTGATTCATTAATTTCAGATTGGGATCGCAAATCCCTTACAGATGGCGCGTTCGCCAAGATTGCAAAAGCCGATCTCTCAAAGTTGCCACGTGTTTCAACTAGCGGTGTGCGCTTTGGTTCTCCAATTAGCCAACCAACAAAGCTAATCTGCGTTGGGTTGAATTATTTAGCACATGTTAAAGAGGGTGGCTTTGATACTCCCCCTGAGCCAGTTATTTTCATGAAGGCACCTGATTCACTTACTGGCCCCGATGATCAAGTTGTTATCCCACCAAATAGCACCGCAACTGATTACGAAGTAGAACTTGCCATCGTCATCGGAAAGCGCGCACTTTATTTGGAATCACCTGCACAATCGGCGGAACATATTCTTGGTTACACAATTTCGCAGGATGTTTCCGAGCGCCACTGGCAGATGGAACGCGCCGGTCAATGGGTAAAGGGAAAATCATTTCCAACCTTTAATCCACTTGGTCCAGTTGTAGTAACAAGTGATTCAATCAACCCCCATAACTTGCGCCTTTGGTGCTCAGTAAACGAAGTGATGAAGCAAGATTCCAATACCGATGATTTGTTATACGGAATCGACCATATCGTTTGGTACATAAGCCAATTTATGGAGCTATTTCCAGGTGATGTCATCAACACCGGAACTCCGTTTGGCGTGGGTATGGGCTTTAAGCCACCTGTTTATCTAAAGGCTGGCGATGTTCTTAAGACAGGCATCGATGGAATCGGTGAAATAACAAACAAAGTTGTTGCCTACAAAAAGGAAGCGTAAGAAATGAGTCAAGATTTTGCAGGTTTAACCGCTGTCGTAACTGGTGCTGGCTCTGGCATAGGACTTGAAGTTGTTAAGGGTCTTAAGGCACAAGGTGCCACAGTCTTTGGCTTAGATATTCAAGAAGGTGCGATGAGTGACTATGCACAATATATAAAGTGCGATGTTGGAAGCTCCGAGAGCGTTAAAGCAGCCTTCGCTGAAATCTCTGCAAAAACATCAGTCATCGATGTGCTGGTGAACAACGCTGGTGTGGGCGCGATCGGCACCGTAACCGATGCCACAGAAGAAGAATGGGTGCGCGTTCTAAATATCAATGTAATTGGCATGGGACGCGTAAGCGCTGCTGCGATGCCACATTTAAAGCAGAGCAAATGTGCTGCAATCGTAAATACATGTTCACTTGTTGCAACCGCTGGTGTTCCAAAGCGTGCGGTTTACAGTGCAAGCAAAGGTGCGGTCTATGCCTTAACTCTTGCTATGGCTACCGATGGGATTGCAGATGGTGTTCGCGTCAACTGCGTTAACCCCGGAACATCAGATACACCTTGGGTAAAGAATTTGCTATCAAAGGCAATTGATCCAGATAAAGAGTTAGCGGCGCTGCAAGCACGTCAACCTTTGGGCAGATTGGTCTCCCCTGTTGAAGTTGCAAGTGCGATTATTTATTTGGCAAACCCTGCACAAGCATCCACAACTGGAACAGCACTAGCCGTTGATGGTGGAATGCAAGGGCTGCGAATTCCTAAATAGTTATCTCTCGATTTAGCTTTGCGAAAAGGTAAGTAGAAAACACCAGCGCAATTAAAATTACTCCATAGGCTGCGGCATAACCAATGTTGTGCCAACTTGCAATAACTCGAGAGAGTTCAAAATCGCGCTTTATAAGTTGAACAGAGAATCCGATAGCGCCCATTAGATACGAGCTCATCGCATTCAAAGTCACCAAACGGAGCATAAGTTTGCGCGGTAAAGCTTGTGGCACAAAAAACTCCCTCGAGTAGGCTTGAAATAATATAGGAGTTAACCGCTGGAAATGTGTTCTCCGTGGCTGATTTCAACTCTTTAATTCACATATGTGTTCATTACAAATAAAAAAGCCCGCCGCAGTTATGCGACGGGCTTTTTATTTATCTATCCCTCATCCCGTTCCCCAAACCTAGTAATGTCTTAGTAAGTAAAGGCCGCTAGGTGATTTCTTGAACCAGCGAGCAAGCGATCAAGTGCGTACTTCATATCTGCAGGCATCGCACCAACCATCAACTCTTGCAGATCGTTGATATCAAGAGTTTCAATTGCTACTCCGACTCCGAACGCTTCGATTACGCCAGCTTTGCCTTGCGCAGTTAAATCGTTGTAGAGGCTCTGCAGGGATGCATCACGAAATACGCCAGCTTTACGTACCAAAGTTGGGTTGTAATAGTTATATGTCTTAAGTACTCCTGCGATTAGATCCATATGGGTCTGCTCAGAACGTGCGATATTTGCGAATTTCATGCTTGTTACATTTGCCGCCAAGTACGCATAAACATCGCGCGCTAACTTCTCTTCTTCAACTAAATATTGAAGTTGCAACTTCTGCGCGGTTGTTGGGCGAACAGCTGCTTGAGCGATGCCAACCTGACTAATCGATGCGATAACTAGAGCTATCGCCATGATTGAGATATTTCTCTTCTTTAACATTTTATTGCTCTGTCCCGAAAAGGTATCGAATAAGCAAGATGCTTAAATCTTTCCTTCTATTTCCACCATAGCCCTGCAAACCTAAGGATCCCCAGAGTTTGCTGAGTACTAGATGTGAGATTGAAATTGAGCGTAGGGCTAGCACTCTAGTTAAATGCATAAATAAAAAGCCCGCCGCAGTTACGCGACGGGCTTTTTAACGGGGTAGGTTAAAAGATATTGCTTAGCTGCAACCGGATGTGTTTCCACAACCTTCGCATACGAAACATGCACCTGACATACGCATCTTTACTCCGCATGTCATACAAAGTGGTGCATCTGATTTGATTCCCATTGATTCTAGGAGATCAGATGATGAACCAATTGCACGATCAAGTGGTGCTGGTTCAATTTTTACAGCCACAGGAGCCGCCACAGGAGCAACCGCCGCTACTGCTTTTGGGATATCAGCACTCGCAGGTGCTGCATCTTGTGTGTACTCACCGGTTTCTAGTGCACGTGCGCGCTCTGAGGCTGTAAACAACCCCATGCCGCTACGTGTTTCAAATGATAAGTAATCAAGTGCTAAGCGACGGAAGATGTAATCCATCATGGATTGCGCCATGCGAATATCTGCATCATCTGTCATACCTGCTGGCTCGAAGCGCAAGTTAGTGAACTTCTCAACGAATGTTTCTAGTGGAACTCCGTATTGAAGTCCGATTGAAACTGCGATTGAGAACGCATCCATTACACCGGCAAGAGTTGAACCTTGCTTGCCAAGCTTTAGGAATACTTCACCGAGTGCACCATCAGCGTATGCACCAGCGGTCATGTAACCCTCGGCGCCTCCGACTGAGAATGATGTTGTTGTTGCAGGACGTGCCTTAGGCAGACGCTTGCGAACAGGTGCTGCTGCAATTTCTACAGGAGCATCCTTCTTCTTCGCCTTGCCATCTGAAAGTGGCTGACCGACCTTGCAGTTATCGCGATAGACAGC
>CAITKS010000136.1 GCA_903893085.1 uncultured Actinomycetes bacterium
AGGGAATTGTTGGGCCTTGGAAAATCGGTGTTGTTAATCCGGATAACCGCCAAGAAGTTCTGCGGATTTTTGAAATAACTGATGGTGCGATTGCAACTAGTGGCACATATGAAAGAGGTGCGCACATTTTTGATCCGCACACTGGCACGATCGCTATTGGGGCGAAATCGGCGACTGTGTTGGGTCCAGATGGTGGTTTAACGGATGCGCTGGCGACGGCGTTGATGGTTGCTGGTGAGGATGGCGCTGGGTGGTTTGCACAGCCTGAATTAACGCAGTATTCGGCATGGGTTATCGATCGCCATAGCGGTGGCGCTTGGGGAGTCGGGCCAGCGATTTCTTAGGGCAAGATAAGCCCATGGTTGAAACGACGGGCGGCTTCACAAGCGCAGGTTTGGCGCATGAGGCCGAGGCTTTAGTTTTGCCGTCACTTACTCAGGCACAGGCGATTGAAATTGGCGAGATTGGTTTTGCAAAGGCAAGTGAACGTGCGCTGCCGATCATTGTGGAAGTTCGCTTGGGCAACTGGACGGTTTTTAAAGTTGCGTTGACCGGTTCAAATGTAGATAACGATTCTTGGGTGGCACGTAAAGCGCGAGTTGTTTTGGCTACAGGTAAGTCAACAATATTTGAGCGAGTATCGGCTGAAGAACGCGGCATTGATTGGTATGTTGAAAAAGGTTTAAGTGAAGAGCTACATGCAATTCACGGTGGGGGTTTGCCGCTTAACGTTGCAGGTTCTGGTTTGGCTGGAATTTTGTTGATAAGCGGATTGCCGCAAGTTCAAGATCATTTGTTGGGCGTTGAGATAATTACCGAATACTTGGCACGTCAGGGAGAGAATGCATGAGCATCTGGGTTTGCGGAGAAGTATTAATTGATTTGTTGCCGGGCGAACCGGAGCGACGTGCAGTAGTCGGTGGTGGGCCGGCAAATACCGCAAAGGCGCTGGCGCGACTTGGACACGATGTGCATTTCATTGATGGAATTTCAACCGATGCCTATGGCGTGGCAGCACGCGCTGAATTATTGGCCGATGAAGTCAAGTTAGATCTAGCGCTGACAAGTGATAAACCAACTTGTTTAGCAATAGTGACTTTGGCAGAAGATCGTAAAGCGAGTTACGAATTTAAAATAGATGGCACAGCAACTTTTGATTTTGATTTGAATTGGTTGCCAGATCCTTCGGTGCATAAGCCAAACGTGCTTCACATAGGAACTTTGGTGACGATCGTTGAACCAGGTGCATCAGTGCTATATGACTGGGCGTTGCAGGTGGCTGAATTTGCACCGATTGTCTTTGATCCAAATATTCGCCCATCGGTCATGAGCGATCGTGATCGATACCAAGCAGCGGTTGAAAAATGGGCCGCAATTTCTAGCGTTATTAAGGTCAGCGATGATGATTTAACTTGGCTATTTCCAGGTCAGCCATTTGAAGATATCGCAAAACGTTGGGTTTCAGATGGTGCAGCACTAGTTGTTGTTACACGCGGGGTTAACGGATCAATTGGTTATACCGAAAGTGGCGTTGAAGAAGCACACGGTGTGAAGATTGATTTAGCAGACACTGTTGGAGCCGGCGACACTGTTGGAGCAATTATTGTTGAAGCAATGATTCAAGATGGAATTTTATCTTTGCAAGGTGAAGGCTTGAAGAAAATACTTACTCGCGCAGCTAAAGCTGCTGCGATTACCTGTTCACGTGTCGGAGCGCAGCCACCATATAAGCACGAACTGACGAAAATTTAAGGCGACGCCAAATGCAATATATAGATGACGCGGAATTTCAGATCGCAATTGATTTAGATAATGGCGCGCGCATTTCATCGATCACTTGGCGCGATTTGCAATTCACAGTTCCTTATCGCGGAGGCCCGCTTGATTATGGTTGGTATGCGATGGGTCCGTGGGCGGGGCGAATCCGCGACGGAATTATGCGCGGTGCTAATGGTGAAGAAATACAGTTGCCAACGAATATAACTCCACCGCATGCAATTCATGGATTTGGTTTTACATCTTCGTGGCAAGAAATTGGGCCGGGGCGTTCTTTGTTGCACCTTCCAAAACCATATGGTGGCGCAACATTTGAGCAGACCATTGAAGTATTAGATGATGCTGTGCGTTGGTCACTCGAATACGATCCAGGCGATTGCGTACTGCCAGCATGGTTTGGAATGCATCCGTGGTTTGCGCGTGATTTAGATCGCGGTGGCAGCGCCGAAATTGAATTCAAGGCCGCGAAAATGTTAAAGCGCGATGACGAAGGAATGCCGACAGGTGAATTTGTGCCACCATCTAATGGCACTTGGGATGATGCTTTTACCGAAGTACAAGGCGTTCCGGCAGTTATTTGGGAAGATGTGGCACGTATTGATATTGAATCTGATGCGCCTTGGTGGGTTGTCTATAACGAAGAT
>CAITKS010000137.1 GCA_903893085.1 uncultured Actinomycetes bacterium
AGCAGTTCCTCAACTTTCCGGTCGTGGACTTGGACATACAGGTGGAACGTTAGACAAACTCGAATCTATTCCGGGATGGCGCGCATCTTTATCCAATGAAGAAATGCTTAAAGTTCTGCAAGAAACCGGCGCTGTTATATGTGCTGCAGGCGCGGGACTAGCGCCAGCGGATAAGAAACTGTATGCGCTACGAGATGTCACCGCTACGGTTGAAGCGATTCCACTTATTGCATCTTCAATTATGTCTAAGAAGATTGCTGAAGGAACTTCGGCGCTTATCTTGGATGTAAAAACCGGCAGCGGTGCATTTATGAGTGATCCTGCAAAGGCAGCAGAACTTGCTCGCACAATGGTGCAGCTAGGTTTAGATGCTGGAGTAAAGACGCGTGCACTCGTAACGGCGATGGATGTTCCACTTGGGCTAACTGCCGGAAATGCTCTTGAAGTACGCGAATCTATTGAGGTTTTAGCCGGTGGCGGACCAGCTGATGTTGTTGAACTTACAATTTTATTGGCGCGCGAAATGATTGATGCCGCAGGCATTAATGGAAAAGATCCAGCGGTTGCACTTCAAGATGGATCTGCAATGGATCATTGGAAGCGGATGATTCGCGCACAAGGTGGCGATCCAGATGCCACCCTTCCAACAGCTCGTGAAACTCATGTTATTACTGCATCCGAATCCGGAATTATGACCAAGATGGATGCGATGAAAGTTGGCGTTTCTGCTTGGCGTCTTGGCGCAGGTCGATCAAAGCAAGGCGAGAAAGTACAAGCAGGCGCCGGCATTCAAATGCATGCCAAACCTGGTGACTACATTGCAAAAGGTTCGCCTGTGCTAACGCTGCACACAGATGAACCAGCACGCTTTGAGCGAGCTATTGAGATTTTGGATGGGGCGATAGCAATCGTCGAAAATGGACAGGTAGATCGCCTGCCGCTTGTTTTGGAACGGATTACCGGATGAGCACTTTAAATAAAATACCTTCGCCAGATCAGATTCTGCGACTACCTAAAGCGCTGCTACACGATCACTTAGATGGTGGCCTTCGTCCACAAACTATCATTGATATCGCTAAAGAGATCGGACATGAGCTACCAACTCAGAATGCAACTGAACTTGCAGAATGGTTTCGCGCATCATGTGATTCTGGTTCCCTGGTTCGTTACTTAGAAACGTTCGCACATACTGTTGCCGTAATGCAGCGCCATCAAGATGTTGTGCGTGTGGCACGCGAATGCGCAGTAGATCTTGCGCGCGATGGTGTTGTTTACGCCGAAGTTCGTATGGCGCCAGAACTGTTGACGGAAAATGGGCTAACTCTCTCTACCGCGATTGAAGCGATACTTGAAGGATTCCGTGCAGGTGAAAAAGAAGCGCTTGCAGAAGGAAACACTATTCGAGTTACATCACTGCTCTGCGGAATGCGCCAGAATCAGTTATCTCAAGAAGTTGCTGAATTAGCAGTTAAATATCGTGATAAAGGCGTGGTTGGCTTTGATATTGCAGGCCCTGAAGATGGATTTCCACCGAGCGATCAACTCGATACCTTCGAATATTTGCGTCGCGAAAATGCACACTTCACGATTCATGCTGGTGAGGCATATGGATTGCCATCTATTTGGGAAGCTATTCAACTTTGTGGTGCGGAACGTCTCGGACATGGTGTGCGCATAATTGATGATGTAGATCTAAACCACACGCCACCACGCCTTGGAAAGTTAGCGGCATATGTTCGCGATCGCCGGATTCCGTTAGAAATGTGCCCATCTTCAAATATTCAGACGGGTGCAGCGGCAAACTTTGCTGACCACCCAATTGGAGATCTGGCTAAGTTACGTTTTCGCGTTACGGTAAATACAGATAATCGTTTGATGTCAGCGACATCAATGACCCGTGAAATGAGCGAATTAGTTAACGCCTTTGACTGGACTTTCTTAGACCTGCAGCGCGTAACCATTAATGCGCTAAAGAGTTCATTTATTCCATTTGAAGAGCGTTTAGCAATTATTGAAAAAGTTGTTAAGCCAGGCTATTTAGCAATTTCTGCCGAATAAACTTTAAACCCCGATTGGGTGCCAAACAGACTTTGCTTCAATAAATGCGTAAATTCGAGTTGGAGATAGCGCCCCATCAAAACTATGAATTCGCTTTAGGTTTTCCGCGCCAGATACTTTGATATCTGCCCGCTTTTTCTTGGCGATTCCTGAAATATCAAAACCATCTATATCCATATGTGATGCGGCCCATGGTGCTAATTCATCATGTGAACCAGTAAGAATGTTAATTACGCCGGCAGGCAAATCACTTGTAGCCAATACTTCAGCGAAGGTCATCGCTGCAATCGCGGCGGAGCCAGGCACCAGTGCAACTACGGTATTTCCAGAAACTATTGCAGGAGCAATTGCATCGATAAGTGCCAGGAAATTTTCAGCAGGAGCAGCTGCGATAACTCCTTGTGGTTCAGGAATCGTGAAGTTGTAATAAGGCCCTGAAACTGGGTTGGTAGCTCCAAAAGCGGCCGCTAATTTATCGCTCCAGCCGGCATACCAAACCCAACGATCGATCGCAGTTAGAACTTCATCATGAGCTTTCTTTGAGGTAACACCAGTTGCTAAAGAGATTTCAGTTGCAAACTGATCTGCGCGGCCTTCCAACATTTCGGCGATGCGATAGAGAATCTGTCCACGGTTGTAGGCCGTTGCCTTTGCCCAACCGCTTTGGGCAGCGCGCGCAGCAACAACGGCGTCACGTAAGTCTTTTCTCGAAGCAAGTGATGGATTAGCAATTAGCGCACCTTTAGAAGTTTTTACTTCGTAAACACGACCAGATTCGCTACGAGGGACGGCGCCATTTATATAAAGTTTGTAAGTCTTCTTTACTTCTAAACGATCTACTTTTTTCTTGGGAGTTGTAGCCATTTACTTGCCCTCCTTCAAATATGCCGATAATCCATGCTTGCCACCTTCGCGGCCCCAGCCAGATTCTTTATAACCACCAAACGGTGACGCTGGATCAAATTTATTAAATGTATTTGCCCACACAACTCCTGCTCGAAGTTGCTGAGTAGCCCACAGGATGCGTGAGCCTTTCTCACTCCAGATTCCGGCAGAGAGTCCAAATGGTGTGTTATTCGCTTTTTCGATTGCCTCTTGTGGCGTTCTAAATGTGAGAACCGAAAGTACTGGTCCAAATATTTCTTCACGTGCGATTCGGTGCGCTTGTGTTACTCCGGTGAAAATAGTTGGCGCAAACCAGAATCCCTTTGAAGATAAAGTGCAGGCCGGGCTCCAGCGCTCGGCTCCCTCGGCATCTCCAGCACTTGCTAGTTCTTGAATCTTCAGCAATTGCTCCCGCGAGTTAATAGCACCTAAATCAGTGTTTTTATCTAAAGGATCACCTACGCGAATCTTTGACATGCGCACCTTTAATTTTTCGAGTAATTCTTCTGCGATTCCTTCTTGCAGAATTAAACGTGATCCCGCACAACAAACATGGCCTTGATTGAAGAAGATACCGTTGACTATTCCTTCGACAGTTTCATCAATTGGGGCATCATCGAATACAACATTTGCACCCTTGCCACCAAGTTCTAGCGTGGCTTTTTTATCGGTTGCAGCAATCGCGCGGGCTATCTTCTTTCCCACATCGGTTGAACCAGTGAACGCTATTTTATGAATTCCAGGATGGTTAACAATTGAGGCACCAGTAGTTCCGTCGCCTGTGACGATATTTACGACACCATCTGGAAGTTCAGCCTGTTGGCAAACTTCTGCAAATAAAAGCGCAGTTAGTGATGTTGTTTCAGCAGGTTTTAATACGACGGTGTTACCGGTTGCCAAAGCTGGTGCAACTTTCCAAGCCAACATCAATAGCGGAAAGTTCCAAGGGATAATCTGTCCAGCAACTCCGTGTGGTTGTGGAGATTTGCCCAAACCTGCGTAATCTAATTTATCTGCCCAACCCGCATGATAGAAAAAGTGTGCTGCAACAAGTGGAATATCGATATCGCGGGTTTCGCGAATTGGCTTTCCGTTATCCAGTGTTTCAAGAACAGCAAATTCGCGGGCGCGCTCTTGCAAGATTCGCGCTATTCGATAGAGGTATTTTCCTCGTTCTTTTCCAGATAACTTCGACCAAGTTTTTGTATATGCCTTCTGCGCTGCAGCTACGGCCTTATCAACATCGCTTACGCCACCAAGAGCGATTTGGCTTAAGACTTCTTCAGTTGCGGGGTTGATGGTTGCAAAGTGGTTTTTACCCGCGACAAATTTGCCATCGATGAAGTGTCCGTATTTCGCCTTGATATCAACGATAGAACGTGACTCGGGGGCGGGTGCATACTCAAATGTCATGGCGGGTTCCGGGTTTCTCTTTCTCTTAATCGATCGTCACGTAGTTAGGGCTAGCGTAGTAGCCATCATCTAATTTCATGCGTTGCATCAGCAAATCATTTAGTAATGCACTGGCACCAATTCGGAAAAATTCTGGGGTAAGCCATTCAGGACCAGCGGTTTCATTAACTAGCACCAACTGCTTAATCGCATCCTTGGTATTTCGAATTCCACCTGCTGGTTTAACTCCAATACGATGATTTGTCATCGAATAAAAGTCGCGAACCGCCTCGAGCATGACAAGGACAACAGGGGGAGTTGCGGCAGGTGCCACTTTTCCAGTCGAAGTCTTAATGAAATCCGCTCCAGCGAGCATCGCAAGGTATGAAGCTTTGCGAACGTTGTCGTAAGTGACTAATTCACCGGTCTCGAAAATGACCTTAAGGTGGGCACGTTCTCCGCAAACTTCACGAATTTTTACAATTTCATCAAAGACTAAACCGAACTGTCCAGATAAAAACGCACCGCGGTCAATCACCATATCAATTTCGGCAGCGCCCGCATCTATTGCATCTTGAGTATCTTGAATCTTTACCTCCATCGATGCGCGCCCTGATGGAAAGGCTGTTGAAACAGCGGCTACAGGAACGTGTTGGCCGCCAATGGAATCTAAATGTGTTCGTGCAATGCTGACCATGTCGTTGTAAACACAGATGGCTCCAACGCTTGGCACGGTTGAGTCAGTTGGATCTGGACGAACTGCTTTAGTGCAGAGAGCTCTAACTTTGCCAGCGGTATCAGCGCCTTCTAAAGTTGTTAAATCCACCATTGATATAGCGGTATCAATTGCCCATCGCTTACTAGTTGTCTTAATGCTGCGAGTTGCCAACATGGCAGCACGCGCTTCTGCGCCTACTTGATCAACACCTGGCAGTTGAGAAAGAAAGTGCTTAAGCGAACTCTCTGTTCCATCAACAATTCCATAAAAGCTCATGAGAGAAATTCCTTCAGTGGGTTACGTAACTCATCCAATAGTATTTGAGCAGATCCTGCATCTTTGGTTATGACTTCGATGTAACACTTTAACTTAGCCTCAGTTCCACTAGGGCGAATAATTATGCGGATATCGCCATTCAACCAGATACGAAGTCCATCGGTTGGTGGAAGCCCATCCTTAGGGGCGGCCAAATCATCAATTCTTGCCACTTTGTATCCGGCCAATTCACTTGGTGGGCTTTGGCGCAATCCGGCTAAGAGCTGGGTAATTTTTGTCATATCCGCAACGCGAATTGAAATCTGCTCAGTGCCGTGGAAACCATCTCGCGCCCAAACTTCATCTAGTAGATCAAGCAGCGTAAGACCTTGCGCCTTTAACTCGCTCGCAATTTGCGCTAACAAAATTGCTGCAGAAATTCCATCTTTATCATTTACAGTTTTCGAATCGACGGCATAGCCAATTGCTTCTTCGTAACCGTAGGCAAGGTTTTTGATCTTAGCGATCCATTTAAATCCAGTTAATACCTCTTGAAAATCAATCTTGTAATGCGCGGCAATCTTGCGCAGGGCCGATGATGAGACGATCGAATTTGCGAATGTTCCCGCGGTATTTGAACGCGCGATCCATTCTCCAAAAATCACACCAAGTTCGTCGCCGCGCAACATGCGCCAACCATTCTTTGGATCATTAACTGCCGCGGCACAACGATCTGCATCTGGATCATTTGCAATAACTAAATCAGCGCCAAAATCACGGGCTTTTTGCAGAGCTAAGTCAATTGCGCCAGGTTCTTCAGGATTTGGAAAAGCAACTGTTGGAAAATCCGGATCAGGCTCACATTGCTCATCAACCAGAATTAACGTTGCATACCCCGCATGATTGAAAACGCGCTGCAAAGTCTCTGTGCCAACTCCGTGCATGGCGGTGTAAACAACTTTTAAGTCACCAGGATTATTTGCAAGCAGCGCCGTACGTCGAACGTATTCAGAGACAACTTCCTCACCAAGCACTGTCCATTTAGCGCCACGCGGTTGCGCTGCAAGTGATTTTATTGCGGCGATTTCTTTGGCGATGAATCCATCTGTTGGACTAATTATTTGTGATGCGCAGTAATCAATTCCATCAGCGGTTGGGCCAACATAAACTTTGTAGCCATTATCTTGCGGAGGATTATGGCTGGCTGTGACCATCACACCAACATCACATTTGAGTTCGGCTGTTGCAAAAG
>CAITKS010000138.1 GCA_903893085.1 uncultured Actinomycetes bacterium
AGGCGCGAAGTTGGCACTAGCTGAAGCGGCTCGCAATATTGCAACTGCAGGAGCCAAACCTTTAGCCGTAACCAACTGTCTTAACTTTGGTTCGCCCGAAGATCCAGGTGTTATGTGGCAGTTCGCAGAATCAGTAAGAGGACTAGCCGATGGTTGTTTAGAGATGGGCTTGCCGGTTACTGGCGGAAATGTTTCTTTCTATAATCAAACAGGCGCTGTTGCAATTCTTCCGACACCTGTCATCGGTGTATTAGGTGTTATTGATGATGTTCGCACAAGAACGCCAATGAGTTTTGATCGCGCTGGTCTGGATCTTTATTTACTTGGCGAAACTGCTGATGATGTTGCGGGCAGCGAATGGGCTTATATGCATGGACAACGTGGTGGATGCGCCCCGATTGCCGATTTACAGCGTGAAATGCGCTTAATCGAACTACTTGTGGCAGGTCGCACTTCACAGATTTTTACAGCAGCGCACGATTTAAGCCAAGGTGGACTTAGCGCATCACTAACCGAAATGGTGCTGCGCTATAACGTTGGAGCAAATATCACAATCGAAAATGTGGAAATAGCTTTAATCTCAGAAACTCCAGGACGCGTAATTGTTGCAATTGATCCAGCAAAGTCAGGAGATTTAATTAATCTTGCAAAGAAACAAGACATTGCGATCACCAAACTTGGAATCACTGGCGGAAGTGATCTCGTAATCAACGGAGTGGTAATTCCTCTTAACGAATTACGTACAGCCCACACCGAAACTTTCCCGAAACTATTTGGATAAAGAATGCGCGATCCTGAAGTATTAGAAGCTGTGAAGCAGACTTTGGCTGCCCTCGTGGAAAGTTCTCCCGGTCGGGCAATTGAAGTTCGAATTCCACCTTATGCCGCCGTGCAATGTGGTGATGGTCCAACTCATACGCGTGGTACGCCAGCGAATGTGATCGAGATGGATGCCAACACTTGGCTTGCTTTAGCAAATGGTGATCGCACTTGGGCTGATGCCATGGCAGAAGGACTCATCAACGCTTCAGGTGCGCGTGCAGATTTAACCGAACTTTTGCCGATTAGGATTAAGCCATGACGCGCCGCCCGGATGGTTTACTAAACCACAACGTCTTAGATGATGATAAAGCGCCGCAAGATGCCTGTGGAGTATTTGGTGTTTGGGCTCCGCAAGAAGAAGTAGCCAAATTAACTTTCTATGGCCTCTACGCCTTGCAACATCGCGGGCAAGAATCTGCAGGTATAGCAGCAAGTGATGGCGAAAGAATTTTGATTTATAAAGATATGGGTTTAGTTTCACAAGTTTTCACTGAAACAGATCTGGCAAGTTTGACTGGTGATTTAGCGATCGGCCATTGTCGATACAGCACCACTGGCTCGAGCACTTGGGTGAACGCCCAACCAACGCTAAGACCCACTAAATACGGGACTTTAGCCTTGGCGCACAATGGAAACCTCACCAACACCGGAGATCTTGCCGAGATGGTGCAAAAGCTTGAAGGCGACTCTGCAAAGAACGGTCGTGGCGCAACAACTGATACCGAAATCATGACAGCGCTAATCGGATTACAAGATGAGAAGAATGTTGAAGCAAGTGCCATTGCCGTGCTACCAAAACTGGAAGGCGCATTTTCACTCGTCTTCATGGATGAAAAAACTTTATATGCAGCGCGCGATCGTCATGGTGTGCGTCCACTTGTTATTGGGAAACTCGATCGTGGCTGGGTCGTTGCATCAGAGACGGCGGCGCTGGACATTGTCGGCGCAGCATTTGTTCGTGAAGTTGAACCTGGTGAATTTCTTGCAATTAATGAAGAAGGAATTCGATCACAGATGTGGGCAACACCTGATCCAAAGGGATGCATTTTTGAATACGTTTATTTAGCACGCCCGGACACCACAATTGCCGGACAAGGCGTACATGCAACTCGAGTTCGAATTGGCAAGCGTTTAGCAATCGAAGCACCTGTTGAGGCAGATCTAGTTATTCCGGTTCCTGAGTCAGGAACTCCAGCTGCAATTGGTTATGCGCAACAGTCTGGAATTCCTTACGGTCTTGGCTTAGTCAAAAACTCATACGTTGGCCGAACATTTATTCAGCCCTCACAAACAATTCGCCAGTTAGGTATTCGCTTAAAGCTAAATCCACTCCGTGAAATCATCGAAGGAAAACGCATAATTGTGGTCGATGATTCGATCGTGCGTGGAAATACGCAACGCGCAATTGTGCGCATGCTTCGTGAAGCAGGAGCACGCGAGATTCACGTTCGTATTTCAAGTCCACCAGTTGAATGGCCTTGCTATTACGGAATCGATTTCGCTTCGCGCGCTGAGTTAATTGCAAGTGGACTAGAAGTTGAAGAAATCCGCCGTTCTATTGGAGCCGATTCACTCAATTATGTGTCGATGGAAGGCTTGATCGCAGCTACAACAATCGCCGAAGACAAACTCTGTACCGCTTGTTTTACAGGCACTTATCCAATTTCAGTGCCATCGGATATGTCTGAAGGCAAGATGCGCTTGGAAATTACTGAAAAGGTAAATAACCATGAGCACATATAAAGATGCTGGCGTCGACATAGATGCCGGAGATCTTGCCGTTGAATTAATGAAGGCATCGATTGCTAAAGCATCGCGTCCTGAAGTTATGGGCGGTATCGGTGGTTTCGCAGGGTTATTTGATGCCAGCGCTTTAAAGAAAATGACAAAGCCACTGTTGGCAACATCTACTGATGGCGTTGGAACAAAAACTGAAATTGCTCGCCAAATGGGAATTTACGACTCTATTGGTGAAGATTTAGTTGCAATGGTCGTAGATGATTTGGTGGTTTGTGGAGCCGAACCTTTATTTATGACTGATTACATTGCGGTCGGCAAAGTTATTCCAACAAGAATTGCAGATATCGTAAAAGGAATTGCACGCGGTTGTGAAAAAGCTAATACTGCTTTGATTGGTGGAGAAACAGCCGAACATCCAGGGCTGCTAAAAGAAGATGAATTTGATATTGCAGGTGCTGCAACCGGTGTTGTAGATGCTGATAAACAACTTGGCTCACATCTTGTAAAGGCCGGAGATGTCATCATCGCCATGCCGGCAAGTGGTTTTCATGCAAATGGATATTCACTCGTACGCCATATCTTGGCTACGCAGAAATTAGATTTGCATAAAAAGTATGAAGGATTTGATAAAACCCTAGGTGAAATACTTTTGACCCCCACTGAAATTTACACACTTGACTGCTTGGCGCTAATCAAAGCTCAGCCAGGAAATATCCGCACTTTCTCTCATATAACAGGTGGTGGTTTAGCCGAT
>CAITKS010000139.1 GCA_903893085.1 uncultured Actinomycetes bacterium
CAAGCAAGCGCACTTTAGAAAGTTCGACTTTGGCAGCAGTCTTAGTCACACCGTGATAGATCGGATCGCCAGAAATTACAGTGATTGAGTTATCTTCTTCGAGTACCCCAAAGAGTGGATCAGTTCCGAGACCAGATTCAGGTCCCGGAGAAAATCGCACGATACGCATTGGGCTATCTTACGCCCTGGTTACGCTCCCGTTAGCATCGATATGAAAGATGGTTGCCTGCGGAGAATTCTCTGAAATAACTGCTGTTTGCGCAGCGGACTCCCCCACAAAAACTACTGATTCAATTCCAGATATTTGTGATGCGGCAGCTACCGTGAAGACTGCTTGTACTGCATCTAACGAAAGTGATTCTGTCGCAACGTTAATTGCAACATAAGTACGTCCAGTTGTATCGCGAAGTGCTGCTGCTTGTTTAGCACCAGTGCGTGCCAACGTTGCACTAGCTAGCGTTGCTAATTTCGTATCTTCTGGATTACTAAATGCATTACTCATGATCTTCAGGCGCCTTGTCCTTGATTCGTTCAATGATTACGCTGCTAATTTTACGACGTCGCCCGACCGGACGCTCTGAGGTGATTGACCAACCCGCGATGGAAACTGTGCTGCCTGCGATTGGTACGCGGCCTAGTTTCTGCGCCATAAGGCCACCAATCGTATCCACGTCTTCAAAATCTGCTTTTTCAATTATCGCTTTTAGCTCATCGGCTAAATCTTCGATGTGAAGAGTCGCTTTGGCCCGCGCCTTATCTTCGGTGATCCAAGTAAATGCTTCGACGCCATCATCAAACTCATCAGCGATCTCGCCCACAATTTCTTCGATGATATCTTCGATAGTAATAATTCCGGCAGTTCCGCCGTATTCATCGACAACAATTGCAAGGTGGATCTGATCGCGCTGCATCTCTTTCAAAAGCTCAGCAGCGATTTTACTTTCAGGGACAAAGACCGCAGGGCGCATGTGCTGTTCTACTTTTTCGCTAGTTTCGGCCTCGTGGTGATCTAGTGCGCGCTTTGCTAAATCTTTAACATAAGCGATGCCGATGATGTTATCTAGGTTCTCACCGACCACAGGAATTCGTGAATAACCAGAACGTAAGGCAAGTGAAAGTGCTTGACGCAGGTTCTTATCTCTTTCAATCCAAACCATATCTGTACGGTGCACAGCTAATTCGCGCACCAAAGTATCGCCGAGCTCAAATACCGAGTGGATCATCTCGTGTTCATCAGATTCCACTAAACCACGTTCGTGCGCTTGGTCTACTAGGTCACGAAGTTCTGCTTCATTGGTAAATGGTCCTGTACGAAAGCCTTTACCTGGAGTAATCGCATTACCGATTGCGATGAGCAAGTTTGTAACTGGCCCCAAGATAAATGCCAAGAAGTAGGCAATTGAAATACCAGCACGCGCCCATTTATGAGGTTGCTGGCGTCCCAGCGTGCGTGGACCGACTCCAACCACAACGTAGGAAAGCACAACCATGATTGCAACTGTCATTGCCATTGCTTGCGCTGATGAATATTGACGCAGCAGCGCAACTGCTAAGAGAGCCGCAGCGGTGAATTCGCAAATTTTGCGGACCAATAGAAGCACATTCAAATAGCGAGAAGGCTGCTTGGAATATTTCTTAAGCAGATGCCCGCCGCGCTTTGATTCGAGTTCTTCGATCAAGACGCGCGAGATGGAAGTAAGAGCTGATTCAGAGGCGGCTAAGAAACCAGCAAATGCAATTAGAAGAATTATTGCGCTGATATTAAAGGTATTCACGCTATTGCCTCATACTTCTCAACTAGGTCTTCTTGCAGGGCGAACATAACTTTTTCATC
>CAITKS010000140.1 GCA_903893085.1 uncultured Actinomycetes bacterium
GTAAAGATTTCATATGTCGATCAGTCACGCGGTGGAATCGATCCAACGAAAACACTGTGGGAAGTTGTCTCCGATGGTTTGGACTTTATAAAAGTTGGCCAAGTAGAAATGCCTTCCCGCGCCTATGTTTCAGCATTTGGTTTTAAGGGCCCTGATCAACAGAAGAAAGCCGGAGTTCTTTCCGGTGGTGAGCGAAACCGTTTGAATTTGGCGCTTACTTTAAAACTCGGTGGAAACTTACTTCTACTCGATGAGCCAACTAACGACCTTGATGTGGAAACACTTGGTTCACTAGAAAATGCGCTGCTGGAATTTCCAGGCTGCGCCGTTGTGATCTCTCACGATCGTTGGTTCTTGGACCGCGTTGCAACGCACATCTTGGCTTACGAAGGCGATTCAAAGTGGTTCTGGTTTGAAGGAAACTTTGAATCTTATGAAGAGAACAAGATTTCGCGCCTTGGAGCGGATGCAGCTCGTCCGCATCGCGCGACTTATAGAAAGCTAACTCGCTAATGAAGTTTCTGAGTAAGCAATTTGTACGTTGGGATGATCTTGATGCAATGGGGCATGTAAACAATGCTAAGTATTTAACTTATGCCCAAGAGGCCCGCTTCTTATGGGCTACTGAAGAATTTTCAGGTGCCATGCGCGAAACTTCTTTAATCGAGATGGTTGTCGCTCGGGCCGAAATTGATTTCATAGAACCAATCTATGAAGGTGGCCGCTTTGTTGATGTTGAAATTACTGTCAGCAAGATTGGAAACTCATCCTTCAATATGGTTTTCTCAATAGGCGATCAAGGCAAAGTTTTCGCAAAGGTTATGACCGTGCAAGTTGTTATTGCACCCGAGACGATGAAGTCTCGCCCTTTGAGCGATAAGGAACGCGAATTCCTTACCAAATATCTGGAGACTAATTAGTGCCGTTAGTTAAATCTAAGATCCATCCTGGCTGGATAGCAGTTGCGGTAACTTTCGTAACGCTAATTGCAACAGCCGGGTTTCGATCTGCACCATCAGTTCTAATTCTTCCGCTGGAAGAGGCTTTTGGTTGGTCACGAACTGATATCTCATTAGCTGTTGCAATAAACGTTCTGCTCTTTGGCTTGGTGGCACCGTTTGCTGCGGCGCTTATGGAGAAGTTCGGAATTCGTAAAGTTGTTATGTCTGCGCTTACAACCGTTTCATTTGGCGCTTTTCTGACTATTTTTATTCAAGCGCCATGGCAGTTAATTGCAACCTGGGGAGTAATTGTTGGAATTGGTACCGGCTCAATGGCGTTGGTTTTTGCCGCCACCGTCGCGAACCGTTGGTTTGTAAAAAAGCGAGGAATCGTTATTGGATTACTAACGGCTGCAACTGCAACAGGGCAGTTGATCTTTCTCCCTGGCTTGTCTCACTTAGCAATTAATTATGGTTGGAAATCTGTATCAATCACCGTTGCATCATTTTCGTTATGCGTTGTTCCATTTATCTATCTTTTTTTACGAGAGAAGCCAGCAGATCTGGGCCTTCTCCCTTATGGAGCACCTCATGATTGGCAACCGCCCGCCAAGAGCGAACTTGGTGCCGGAGCCCTTGCAATCGATACGTTGAAGCAAGGATCTAAAAAGAAGGATTTTTGGTATTTATTTGGTTCATTCTTTGTCTGTGGACTTTCAACTAGCGGACTAATCGGTACTCATTTCATTCCTGCCGCTCACGATCATGGAATGCCCACAACTCTTGCAGCATCACTACTTGCAATGGTTGGCGTCTTTGATGTCATCGGAACTTTATACAGTGGATGGCTAACCGACCGATATGACCCACGTAAATTACTTTTCTTCTACTACGGACTGCGCGGACTATCTCTTTTCTTATTGCCATCAATACTCTTTAGCACTATTCATCCATCAACACTTGTCTTTGTAATTTTCTATGGTCTTGACTGGGTTGCAACAGTTCCGCCAACGATCATGCTCTGTCGCGCAGTTCTTGGTCCACAACGTGCGAGCGTTGTATATGGCTGGGTATTTGCCGCACATCAAATCGGGGGAGCGACCGCCGCATTTGGCGCTGCAATCTTGCGAGTTCAGCTCGGTGATTACGCTGCCGCCTTCTATATCAGTGGGCTTATGTGCATCGTCACTGCTTATTTTGTTCTGCAAATCGCAAAGAACGTTCCCGATAGTGAATTGCGTTCATGAGCACTTTCTATGAAGAGGTAGGCGGAGAACCGTTCTTCAATGATTTCGTTTCACAGTTTTATGCGCGCGCAGCAACTGATCCCATCTTGCGCCCGATGTACCCAGAGAAAGATATGCACGGTGCCGCACTTCGTTTGAAGATGTTCCTTGAGCAATATTGGGGCGGGCCAACAACTTATTCAGAAGAACGTGGTCATCCAAGGCTGCGCATGCGCCACGCTGGTTTTCATATTGATCTTGCAGCACGTGATGCTTGGCTGGCTTGCGCACTTAGTGCGCTAGAAGGAATGGAAATGCCTGATGCCAATCGTGTTCAGCTGCGAGAGTATTTAGAGATGGCAGCGCACGGGATGGTTAACTCTTCTGAGAACGATTCCCTATAACTAAAATTTCGCCATTTCGTACATACCAAAGCACATCATCTTTATCGCGAACCGTTGTGATGCGCAGTCCAACTTTTTCAACTTGGCCTTCGATTTCCAAAACCTTTATTTGATCACCGACACCGTATTGATCTTCAATTAGCATGAAGATTCCTGACAAGATATCGCGCACCAAAGTTTGTGCACCTAAACCAATTGCGACACCGATTACACCGGCGGATGCGATCACAGGGCCGAGATTGAATCCGAATTCACCAAGGATCATCCCGAAGGCAATGATCCAGATAACTGCTTTAAGAATCGAATTAAGTACCGATCCAGTTGTTCGTGCACGTTCGGCTTGTCGCTTGGCAACGCCAGGGCCTGGCTTTAAATCTGCGGTAGCCAATTTATTGATGGCGCGATCGATGGCGCGGTGGCCGATGCTGTAGCCGACCCAGGCGGCGACTATGACGATAAATACTCGAAGCGGTGCACCGCTTAGCCATTCGAGAATATTGCGGGTCTGCTCGCTCATAAGTCGAACTCTAATCCAATTCTTTACCAAAAATTGACCTGCAAATGCCCCGAAGTTGCACATTTTTAGTGCAAGATAAACCAATCGGCGCGAGCCACGCGCTTCGAATCCGGGGTATAGATGTCACGCGCATTGGTCTTAAATGCCACCTACGAACCGTTGGGTGTAGTTACCGAACGTCGCGCGCTTCTACTTGTTCTAAATACACGAGCAACCATGGTCGAATCGTCCGGAAATATTCTTCACTTTGCACAAGGTCAGATAGAACTGCCATCTGTTATTCGTTTAAATAAATTTGTGAAAATTCCTTATCGCCATGCTGTTCCACTTTCTCGTCGTGCCATATTTGCGCGCGATGGCGGACGATGTGTTTATTGCGCAGCTCCAGCAACTTCAATTGATCACGTAATTCCTCGCTCTCGCGGGGGAGGACACAATTGGGA
>CAITKS010000141.1 GCA_903893085.1 uncultured Actinomycetes bacterium
AAGCGTTCTTTCTCTTCCGCTTCGGCGGCCTGTTGCGCGGCAAGTGCAGCGGCTGCTTGTTGTGCGGCAAGTGCAGCGGCTGCTTGTTGTGCAGCCAAAGCTGCGGCGGCTTGTTGTGCGGCAAGTGCAGCGGCTGCTTGTTGTGCAGCCAAAGCTGCGGCTGCTTGTTGTGCGGCAAGTGCAGCGGCTGCTTCCGAAGAGTCTTGGACAGAATCTGAAGTCGTAGCAGTCCTTGTATCTGAAGCCAGACTTTGTCCGACTAGGTTAATTGCTTTCATCTGGACCGAGTAGTAAGAACGACCCTGTAATCCCGTAACCACATAAGGTGATGAACCTGTAGTAATTGCCGTGTAAGTGTCACCATTTAAAGAGAATAGGTAACCGGTAATTGGCGATCCACCATTTGCCGGAGCCGTGAAATTTAAAGTCAGCTGTCGATCTCCGCCAATTACTGAAATAAGTGATGGCGCGTTTGGAGCTGTAGCGGCATTAAATACAAATGGTGCTGAAGCGCTTGCGGCGAGATAAGTACTGTCACTAGCTTTGGTCGCAATTATCGAACAAGTTCCTGCTGTGCTTGCCGAAAGGGTGTAATTGCCAGAACTCAAACTCAATTGGCAGTTCGCGCCGCTAGTTACATCACTTACTTCAAACGATGTCGAACCTAAACCACTGCCTCCGGTTGTCGAAAGATTTGTAAGTAATTGGGAGAATGGCGCAGAAAGCTTGGATTCTGGAGAAATCGCTAAACTCAAAGTAGATTGTGTTCTTTTGCTTATTAAAAAACTCTGAGTGACCTGTACCGCAGTTAAGAAATTCCCTCCACTTGCTTGGTTTGCCGTAACTGTGCAAGTGCCGACGGCTATGTACGTAACAACTCCAGATGCAATTGAACAAACAGATGGGGTACCAGATGCGAGTATGACTGGATTACCACTTCCGCCACCTGTTGCGACGGCCGTATAAGTGTCACTTCCCATTAAGGCGCTAATGGGTGCTGTTGACGTGAAGCTAATCACTTGTGCAACGGGGCAATTGGCTCGAATGTTTAGTGAAGGGAAACTGGTAGCAAAATAGCTACTAACGCTGCTCAATGAACCGCAATAATTAACGGTACTTAGTGGGGTGCCATTAAATGGGGTGCCATCAAAGGTTGTTAAACCACTAGGCAGATCAACTGATGTCAATGAATTCATATAGCTAAAGGCCACATGGCCGATTGAAGTCACCGATGAAGGAATAACCAATGTTGATACTTTGTTAAAAAATCCGAACGCATTTTGTCCAATAGTTTGCAAACCCTCTGGCAAAGTCAGTGAGGTTACATTGTAAGAATTGTAAAAAGCTTCTCTTCCAATACTTGTGAGTAAACTATTGGGCGCAAAACTTATTGAGGTCAATGATGGCGAATAACTCAAAGCGTAATCATCAATATGGGTCACATTTGCTGGGATTACTAGCGAACCTGCACATGAGTGATTATAAGTACCATCCCATAGAACGTGACCCTCAGCAATTTGAATATTTCCGCCACCTGTACATGAAACTTCAGTTATAGGCGTTCCGACATCACAAGTGGAACCGCCAGCAATAGTGGTGCAATAGTTATTACCGAGACCACCATAAAATAACGATGATTCAGAAATATTAGTTACATAGTCGTTTCCGGGCCCTCCATAAAAAACGGAAAACCACATGCTTTGTACAATGTCGTTGCCTGCGCCACCGAAGAAATAGTCTTTCGAGGTGGAATCGGAATCCAAGAAAGAAACCGTATTGTTCTGTGAGTTACCGCAGTAAATATCAGGTGCGTTTCCATTATCGGTGCCAAACTCACCTGAACCTGATGCATTTACAATTGTCCAAGTGCCGGCAACAAGTAAGTCGATTAGTTGTTGTTCGGTTTTGCCAACAATTGAAAGAATTGCAGATTTAGAAAAGGCTGGGTCATTGATATTAGATACACATTGATTCAGCAACGTTGTCGCCTGCGCAGAGTTTGGTGCTGAATTCGCTGTTTGTGGCAGGGTCACCGGCAATACCAAAGCGAGTAAAAAAGCAGAAAGCGTTACCTTCGCTACCGAAGCGCGAGGCAGTAATCGCTTACCAAAAAACATCTTGGCAACTCATTTCTGGCATCAGAATGCCGACCTCTGCTAACAATTTGTAGGATAATACTTGGTAAGCACCTGCCTTACTACCTAGGTACCCCCTCATTTTGAGTGAATTCATAGCTTAAAAATCAGTAATTTCTGATCACTACAAACACTTAATTGATTTGGTTATTCTTGAGACATGGCACCTAAAGACCCAAGTCGCGAGTCACATTTTCCAGCGATTGAAAAAAGATATGGCGAGAAGATGTCATATTGGTTCAAGGTCATGAAAGCCCTTGACGGTCAGAAATATCCCGAACAAGTGGCTCATTTGCGCGAGAACTATGGTTTTTCGCAAGCCCATGCCAATGCTTTGGTGATGTACTCGCGAGGTTCAGTATCGGCACATAGGCACGAAACTCCAGCGCAGTATTACAAGAGTATTGATCCAACGCAGGCTAAGACTGTTCGCGCAATCATGAAAGCAATTACAGATAAATATCCAGAGCTAGAACTTGTGATTGCTTGGAATCAACCAATGTTACGAATAGACACCTTTTATGTGTTCGGTGCTTCGGTTTCTAAGAACCATATTTCGATAGCGCCCTGGAGTACCGAGGTTCTAGATAAGTTTCGCCCTAAATTAAGTGAGTACAGAGTTACTAAGAAGATGATTGCTGTGCCAAATGACTGGGTGGTAGATGTTAAATTGCTTCAGGCAATGGCTAAGGCGCGTTTAGCTGAGAGCTAAGTTAAGACTTAGAAATCGTTACCTGATCATGATCGCCAGATTTGGTCAAAGTAATTGACACTCCGTTAGTTACCAAGGTTTCACCCTCATAGATAATTCGATTCGCATCAAACTGAGATGCATAACTACCTTGGAAAGGACTATGTGAAACATTCGGATTGCTAATGAAGTCCGCAAAGCCGCCTAGTTCAACGCGATTTTTATCGATTGAAGTATCTACTTTATAGACGAACAGGCCATAAAACCCTACTGGTAAACCAGCCCAATCTGTTTGTCCGCTACTCCACTTATCTCTACGTCTGGACTCAATGACCAGTACTTCGTTAGCCGAGAGTCTGACCATAATTGCTTTGGTGCCAACTTCATCACGCTCTAACGGACTTAATTTAATTGTCGCTTTCTCAAGTTTGTCCGCAGATACGCAATAGAACTGATTCGGAATTTGCCAGTCGAGAATTAATTGATCCCATGCGTCAAGCACTAACGACGATCCGGCTTGGTTAGTCATTAAGTTAAATGGCGATCCATCTGAAGGGGCATGTCCAGCGAGACCATGCGGGTGCATGTTTTCGTGAATAAACCAAGACCAAATTGGCATTTTGTTCTGGTAAAGCCATGCTCCGGTTGCATTAATTTGAATCCCAATAAAACCTTTATTTGTATTAACACCATTGAAGTTAGTAATAGCATCCCAAATATTTACAATATTTTTTGGATAAACAAAAAAGACAACCTTGAGATCTGTGTAATCAAAAGAGTCTTGAGCACTGGCCATCAAATCTTCAGCAATTTGGGCAGGAGTTCTTAACGTTCCAACTCGTGCTCCCGGCAAAGGATTCGGCTGAACTGGGCCTGGATGAACCCAGACATATTCACTTGAGTCTTTTGTTGCGCGTATCCAAGTCTTTGAGGTTTGAAACTCATATGTCATCTTGCCATTACTAAATTGCTTTACCCATTCATTGATTTTCAAAATCTCAGGATCAATAATTTCACTTGGCGAACCTGCTCCAGGAACATCAGAAAAATCTATTGGGATGATTGCTACTTTAACTTTGCCCGTAATAGGTAGCGCAGGAGGGTAAGGGCCGGATGTAACTGGATATGCAATCGCTTGTACTCCAGAGCTCTTTGTGGTGCGCATATCTGGAGCTCGGCAAATCTCTATTCCTTCTGGGGATTGAATTAATCCAGGCGCAACTGGACTCAAACTTAATTGGAAATACTTTCGTTTGTTGTTGGCAACGATTCTGCACTCAAGAACTCCCGAATTATTCGGAATCTGTTCGCCCACTGTCGAACATGGATCGCCATCTTTGAATGAAGCGGCCGTTGGCGTTGTAGGCGTTGTAGGCGTTGTAGGCGTTGTAGGCGTTGTAGGGGTTATTGGCGCCGTCACTTTTACCTTATTGCCCCAAACAAGCTTTCCATTTTTCTTTATACAGAAATATTTATAGCCACTTTGAGTCGTGGTTTTGCCAAGCT
>CAITKS010000142.1 GCA_903893085.1 uncultured Actinomycetes bacterium
CCGGAAGTTATGACGCAATCATCTGGCCCGAAAATGCAATTGATATAGATCCAAGATCGAATAATGAAGTTGCAACAGATATCCAGGCGCTAACGACTTCCTTAGGTGCGCCGTTGATCGCGGGAGTTGTTCAACTAAGTAACGGCGCTCCACAAAATGCCTCCATTATGTATGGAGAAAATGGTCAAGAGGAAAGCGTTTATATTAAGCGAGGACTCACACCGTTTGGTGAATACATGCCACTGCGCAAACTTGCCGAAATCATCAGTCCAATGGCTAAAAGCGTTAGCGACTTTGCACCTGGTGATGGATTAGTTGCACATAAAGTATCGGGCTTTGATTTAGGTCCTGTAATTTGTTACGAAATAATCAAAGATGGATTAGTTAGGCAGATGGCAGAGAAATCAGATGCTTTGATAGTCCAGACCAATAGCGCAACATTTGCTTACACGGCCGAGAGTGCACAGCAACTTGCGATAACGCGTATCAGAGCTGTGGAGCATTCACGCGAAATATTAAGCGTTTCCACAGTTGGTTTAACCGCGTTTATCGACAATAATGGGCGAGTGCTTAGCCAAACTCTTGAGAACAAAAAGGCTTTTCTTACGGGGCGAATAACAATGAATAACTATGAGACTTTGATAGATCGGCTATTCAAATGACTAATTTGGTGATATTAGTTCCGACCTACAACGAAGCTGATTCAATCGTTGAGTTACTTGAAAAACTCAATGTTTTTCGACCGACTTCACAGTATGAATTTGATTTAATTGTGATCGACGATAATTCACCAGATAAAACGGCAGACATTGTCGACAAGTTGAATATCTCGTGGGTCCAAGTAATGCGCCGCCCAGGAAAAGGTGGCTTAGGTGCTGCATATCGCGCCGGTTTTGATAAAGTGCTATCCAATAATCAATACACCCAAATTGTGACCATGGATGCTGACGGTTCACATCGGGTTGAGGATTTACCAGCAATGTTTGCAGCGATTTCTTGGGGTAAAACAATTGTTCTGGGCACACGTTGGATCCCAGGTGGCAGCGTTGTTAACTGGCCAAAATCTCGTCAATTACTTTCGAAATCTGGGACTATGTACGCCAAATTGGCGTTAGGAATCGATCTAAATGATTTAACTGGCGGATTTCGAATCTACAGTTCGGAATTATTAAACTCACTAAATCTTAAAGATATGGATGCCACTGGATATTGTTTCCAGATTGAAATGGCGATGGCTGCAGATCTCGCCGGTGCAAAAGCTACCCAGGTTCCAATTACCTTTGTTGAGCGTATAAACGGTGTATCAAAGATGTCTAAGGCAATTGTTATTGAGGCGCTGACGCAAACAACCCGTTGGGGGCTTATGCGCAGGCTTAGACCTAACGCCGATAAGTTACATTATGTTAAGTAACTCAAATCAGCCCCGCCCCTGAACAACCAGCGACCTCTTATGAGGAATAAGCCTCTATCGGAGCGCACGAACAGACCAGATTTCGATCGCCAAAGGCGCCATCGATGCGTCCAACGCTCGGCCAATACTTACCGCGAGCCCCAATTAGCTCACCTGGAATAAGGCCTGTGATCGTGGCTGGGAATGCTCCTGCCTCGCGAGGGTATTCTCGATCCCAATTAGTCGCCGCGATCGCTCCAATCGTATGTGGAGCGTTGCGTAGCGGTGATCCATCAATGGTCTGCTTGCCATCCATGATCTCTTGAATTTCGGCGCGAATGCCGATCATGGCATCGATAAAACGGTTCATTTCGATCATATCTTCAGATTCAGTTGGTTCGATCATCAAGGTGCCTGCGACCGGGAAAGACATTGTTGGTGCATGGAAACCAAAGTCCATCAAACGCTTTGCTATGTCATCCACTGTTACACCAGAGATCTTAGTTATTTCACGTAGATCGAGAATACATTCGTGGGCAATCAAACCCTTATTGCCAGTGTAAAGAATTGGATACGAGCTCTTCAAGCGAGCGGCCATGTAATTGGCATTTAATATTGCAACCTCAGTTGCGTGAGTTAGTCCTTCTCCCCCCATTAGGCGAATATAAGCCCACGAAATTGGCAAGATACTTGCAGATCCAAAAGGCGCCGCTGAAATCGGCCCTGGTCCTGTCGCTGGTCCTGCAGTTGCATCTAATGGATGGTTTGGCAGAAACGGTGCAAGGTGCGCCTTAGCAATTACTGGACCAACACCCGGTCCCCCACCACCGTGTGGAATACAGAATGTTTTATGCAGATTCAAGTGAGAAACATCGGCGCCGAATTTTCCAGGTTGTGCGGTACCAACTAACGCGTTGAGATTTGCACCATCGACATAAACTTGACCACCTGCATCGTGAATCATCCCGCAAATTTCAGAGATCGCGGATTCGAATACGCCGTGCGTAGATGGGTAGGTCACCATCAGTGCAGCCAGAGAATCTGCATTGAGGGCAATCTTTAACTTCAGATCCTCAAGGCTAACGTTTCCTTCTTCATCACATTCGATTACAACAACTGACATTCCAGCCATGACCGCACTGGCAGCATTAGTTCCGTGCGCGCTAGAAGGAATTAGGCAGATATTGCGGCCAAAATCACCGCGTGAATCGTGGTAATTGCGGATAGCCAGCAAGCCAGCGAATTCACCTTGAATGCCCGCATTTGGTTGTAGGGAAACCGCGTCGTATCCAGTGATCTCAACTAACCACTTGGAAAGTTGTTCAATAAGTAAACGAGAACCCTTTGACTGATCCACTGGAGCAAATGGGTGAAGCGATGAGAACTCTGGCCAGGTAACTGCTTCCATTTCGGTTGCGGCATTTAACTTCATGGTGCAAGAGCCAAGCGGAATCATGGTTCGATCCAGTGCGAGGTCGCGATCTGCCAAGGTGCGCAAGTAACGCATCATTGCAGTCTCAGATTTATAGGTGTTGAAAACTGGATGACTTAAGTAAGTTGAAGTGCGCGCAAATGAAGGAGCAATTGCATTTGGCTCAGCATCGGTTACACCAAGAATGCTGAGGACTTCATTGAAGGTGGCATCTGTTGTGGTCTCATCAAAGGAGATTCGAATCTGTGTATCTGAAATGCGACCAAAATTGTATTTCTTGGAAACTGCGATCTTGTGAATCGTATCTGCATCGTTGACATCAATAGTTACTGTATCGAAAATATTTAAGTTACTTGATTTTGCAGCTGCTTGTAGACGTGATGCATACCCATGAATTCGCTCTGCTATTTCCCGCAAACCAACTGGACCATGCCACATGGCATAGAAGGCGCTCATATTTGCAAGCAGTACTTGCGCAGTACAAATATTACTTGTCGCCTTGTCACGGCGAATATGTTGTTCACGTGTTTGCAGTGCTAAACGAAAAGCGGGGTTGCCATGTGCATCGATACTTTGACCGACCAAGCGACCCGGCAAAGATCTTTCCAAACCTGCGCGCACTGCCATAAAACCAGCATGTGGTCCACCAAATCCCATTGGAACACCGAAACGTTGCGCCGAACCAACAGCGATATCCGCACCCCACTCCCCCGGCGCTTTGATTAGCGTTAGGGCCAGCAGATCTGTTGCCGCAATAACTAAAGCACCTTTCGAATGCGCATATTCAGTTACTTTCGCATAATCGCAAATTTCTCCAGTTGTATCTGGATATTGCACCAGTAAACCGAAAAATTCCTGATCGAATCCATCACGCGCAACCAACACAGCATCGACTTCAATAACCTTAATTCCAAGTGGCTTGGCACGAGTTTGTACAACAGCTTTTGTCTGCGGATGTAGGTGCTTTTCAATTAGAAACACAGCGTCATCGCTGACCTTAGAAGTACGGCGGGCTACTGTCATCGCTTCAGCCGCTGCAGTTCCCTCATCGAGCATAGAAGCATTAGAAAGTGAAAGAGCGGTCATGTCGCAAATTACCGTTTGAAAAGCGAAGATTGCTTCTAAACGTCCTTGCGAAATTTCTGGTTGATATGGCGTGTATGCGGTGTACCAAGCAGGATTTTCTAAAACATTTCGCTTAATAACTGCCGGCGTGATCGTTCCGTAGTAACCACCACCTATTAGTGATGTAAAAACCTGATTTTGAGCAGCAATCTCGCGCAACTCAGCGATTACCTGAACTTCACTCTTCGGTGAATCTAAAGTCTCGGAAAGTTTTTTAGCGATGGCAATATTGGCAGGAACAACGTCACTGATGAAAGTTTCGAGATTGGAATAACCAAGCAGTCCCAGCATCTCTTGCTCATCCGAGCTAGATGGCCCGATATGGCGCTTTTCAAAGCGCTCACCGTTGTAAGTCATTACCGCTCCCCTGATTGCCTTAAGCCGTATTAGATTTAAGTAAGGGGAAGGATATTGCCTTTAGGCGCCTTTCGCCTTTCGACGTAAAGAAAGTTCATCGTTACTTTCAACACCGCTGGCAGTAACCGCTTGACCATTCATTTCACCTTGCAAGGTCGCAAGTGAACCCTCAACCTCATGCCAAACCTTGCCGACTGCGATGCCAAATACGCCTTGTCCGCCTTGCAGCAAGTCCACGATCTCATCAGCACTTGCACACTCATAGATAGAAGCACCGTCGCTCATCAAGGTGATGCTTTCTAATTCGACAACCCCGCGACTGCGCAAGTGATTTACTGCCGTGCGAATATTTTGAAGTGAAACGCCAGCATCGAGTAGACGCTTTACGATCTTTAAAACCAAAATATCGCGAAAGCCATAGAGGCGAGCAGTTCCTGAACCACTTGCAGTTCGAACACTTGGCTCAAGAAGTCCGGTACGTGCCCAGTAATCTAATTGACGATATGAAATTCCAGCGGCCGCGCATGCAGTTGCACCGCGATAACCAATTTCATTCTGATCTTCTGGCGTAACTGGGGAGGTCACGTTTGCTCGATTCTCTTGGGAAAGGAATTCTTATGCCGCAAGGTTACGAGGCAAAAGGCCCGCTTACAACGACCGACACGGGGCAAACCTCAAGTAGAGAGTGAGACTTTGGGGGGTTATCCGGCGAAGTCTTCGGGGTTGATCTGATCGAGGAATTCTCTAAATCGCTCGAGTTCCACATCTGATCCGCTCCCCTCAGCCTGTCCTTCCTCGCTACCTAGAAGGCGTTCGGGAATATCGATGCCTACCTGATCGAGCAGGTCTGAATCGGCCAAGATGTTGCTGGTGGAGCGAAGTGCGATGGCAATGGCATCAGATGGTCGCGCACTGATCTTTAGATTTGAGCCATCTGCGCTGCGAAGGGCAATCTCGGCGTAGAAGATTCCATCTTTTAGCTCAGTGATGTGAACTGAAGTCATCGTTAGATCTGCGACTTCAAAAATATTGGCTATCAAGTCGTGAGTAAGTGGCCTCTGCGATGTGAGACCTTGCTGGGCAAAGGCGATCGCAGTGGCCTCGACAGCGCCTACCCAGATTGGAAGAAAACGAGTGCCTTCCATTTCTTTAAGAAGGACGATCGGCTGGTTTGATGGCATCTCAATGCGAACGCCAACCACTTCCATATTTACCATCATCGATGATTACCGAAAAGTTTGGGCAATTAGCGCGGGCGGTTTAATCCGGCGCGCACCAATGAAGCATGCAGCCGCACAGACAATGAAGCAATCTGCTTTTGAACTTCTTCAGCACGAGCTTTTGAATCCGCACTCTTCTGGCGATTAATTGGGGTGATCACTTGTTCAATCAAACCTATTTCGCGATCGGCTGCAGATTTAAATGAGCGTAGGTGGCGCGTTTCGATTCCAAATCCTGCCATCTCGGCAACGGCGGTCGCAACTGAAAGTGCATCGCTGTCATAGTGACGTCCTCGCAGAGCAATAAAGCCATATGACTCGAGCTCAACCAGTTGAGCATCCGTTAGACCGCTTGCCTTAAGCAGTTCATCACGGGATAGGCGAAGATCCGAGGTGCTAACAAATGATTCTGGAGATGAATCGCCATCAATACTGGCCAGGGCTGGGCGCGGACTTGCAACTCCCCCGTTCGCCGCAGGCTCTAACCCGCGATCTAAGGCTTCTAAATTCTCTTTGATCACGCGAAGTGGCAAGTACTGATCGCGTTGCAATAGCAATACATAACGCAAGCGATCCAAATCAGAGGCAGTGAATTTGCGGTAACCAGATGGAGTTCGCTGAGGTTCGATTAGCCCTTCAGATTCAAGGAAGCGAATCTTCGAGATAGTTATGTCAGGGAAATCCCCACGGAGTTTACTTAGAACTTCACCGATACTCAGGTATGCGCGGGCTGGAACACTCACTAGATACTCCCCTATTGCTAATCGTTGGTTAATTTTTTGGATTTGCTTGAATAAAAATTAAATGGAACTTTCCTACTTGAATTTCATCGCCAGTCTTTAATTGGACAGATTTCACTGAACCATTATTTACATAGGTTCCATTTAAGCTTCCCAAATCAAGAAGTTCAAAACCTTCAGAGTTCTTCGAGATCTGCGCGTGAGCGCGAGAGACAGTCACGTCATCCAAAAAGATCGCACTCTCAGGAGAACGGCCTATAGAACATTTACTTTCAGCGATAAGAAATCGGGCACCTTTTGACGGACCACGATGAATAACCACCATCGAACGATCGCCGTTGCCATCAATAATCGCTTGAATAGCCTGACTTGATTGAGAGTCCATTGATGCGAGAAGTGCGTCAATGGCACTCTCTGGGGAAGCATCAACAACCGAACGAACTCCAAGATGCAGAGTTCTAGTTAGCTCACTGTTTTGAGATTCTTGCTTCAAAAGTGGCCTCCTTTTCTCTCTCGCGATCTGGCCAGGTTCAACTTCAACCTGAGGCTGACATTAGGGTCAGCGGCGCAATAAATCAAGCGGAGAGATCCCCAGTTTTAAGGGGTGGAAGTATGAAATTTAAGCGGTGATTTGACGGTAATCGGCGGCAGAGAGTAAGCCGGCAGGTGCGATGGCTACTTCAATTTCGGCTAACCAGCCCGCACCGTATGGTTCAGAGTTAATTGTTTCCGGAGCCGATGCAAGTGATTCGTTGATTGCGACAATTTTTCCGGTAACTGGTGCAAAGATTTCAGAAACACTCTTTGTTGATTCAACTTCTCCGCAAACTTTATCTGCTGTCACTGTTTCGCCGACCTTCGGAAGTTGTACATAGACAATATCGCCAAGCGCACCCTGCGCGTAGTCAGTAATTCCCATACGAAAAATATTTGTGCCGGTTTCGCTCACCCATTCGTGCTCTTTTGTATATTGAAGATCATCTGGAATCAGTGACACGAGGTCTCCTTCTTAAACGACAATGGATTCAGCATTTCGGGTTGGGCACTTTAACTACCGCGCCACTCTAATGGTGCGAACTGCAGTTAGGAAATATGAAACGCCAGTGAACATATATAGGGCGATCCCCCAGATGGCAAAACTCCATCCGAAGATATATGCCAAAGTTCCTGCCCAGTTGTCGGCCAAGGCAAGAAGTAAAAGTGGAAATGCGTACAGGAGATTAAATGTGGCCGCCTTGCCAAGGTAGGTAACCTTAAGCGGAGGTAGAGAGTTAATAGTCAGCGCAAGAGTTGCCAATGCCAAAATCAAATCTCGGGCCATAAGCAGAACAATTACCCATAAAGGGATTGCATCTCTGATGTAGAGAACAATTAGCGTTGCGATTATGTACAAGCGATCGATCGCCGGATCTGCAAGTTCTCCGAAACGAGATTCCTGACCCCATGCGCGAGCTAACTTGCCATCGAAATAATCAGTGGCTCCCCCGATTGCAAGGGTAAGAATCGCCCAACCATCGGCTTCCAGGCTTATTGCGAGATAGATAAATAGTGGAATTCCAAGTGCGCGCAGACCGGTTAAGGCATTAGGCACATTTAGATTCTTATTTCTAGCCATCAATCGCGCTCTTTTACTCGAATCGCGACCTGTACTGGCGTGCCGGGAAAGCCGAATTCTTCTCGAAGACGGCGTTCGATAAAGCGGCGGTAGGAAGCTTCGATCCAACCACTTGAGAAAACTACAAACTTCGGAGGGGCGATGCCGGCCTGAGTCGCGTAATAAATCTTTGGCTGTTTTCCGCCGCGAACAGGCGGCGGAGTTGCACCAATTAGTGCGCCCAAGAATGAATTGAGTTTGGCTGTTGGCACGCGACGTTCCCAACTATCGATTGCAGTACGAAGTGCTGGAGCTAAACGATCACGGTGCCAACCAGTCTTTGCTGCAACGTTTACCCGTTGCGCCCATTCGACCTGATCAAGATGTCGATCGATTTCTCGATCTAATTGGTCGCGACGATCTTCATCGACGAGATCCCATTTATTCATCACAATAACCATCGCCTTACCCGCTTCTTCAACCATCGTGATAACACGGAGATCTTGTTCAGAAATCGGAACAGATGCATCAAGGACGACGACTGCACATTCGCATCGTTCCAGCGCTGCCTGAGTTCTAAGCGTTGCGTAGTAATCAGTACCACTAGCTTGATTGGCGCGCTTTCGCAGACCCGCGGTATCAATAAATCGCCAGACAGAACCACCGAATTCAATCAACTCATCAACTGGATCGCGAGTCGTGCCAGCCACATCATCAACGATTGAACGATTCTCGCCAGCGAGAGCGTTTAGCAAACTGGATTTACCAACATTAGGTCGGCCGATCAAAGCAATTTTGCGATAACCATCTTGAGTTTGCGCGCCACCGACTTCAGGCATCTCAGAGACAATGTAATCGAGCAAATCTCCGCTGCCACGACCGTGCAGCGCCGAAACAAAACGAGGTTCGCCAAGTCCTAAATTCCACAACGCATGAGCATCTGCCTCATCAACATCGCTATCTACCTTGTTTGCAACCAGCACCATCGGTTTCTTAACCTTACGCAATTCCTGAACCAAGATGTCATCTTCATCTAACGCTCCAACATGTGCGTCAACAACGAATGCAAGTACATCTGCTTCTTGCATTGCTAACTCAGCAGATGCGCTAACTTGTACCGAAATACCATCAGGTTTTGATTCCCAACCGCCAGTATCCATAATGATGAATCTACGTCCGCCCCATTCGCATTCGTACTGAACTCGATCGCGGGTAACACCCGGAGTATCTTCAACGATGGCTTCGCGGCGACCGATAAAGCGATTAATCAGTGTTGATTTTCCTACGTTAGGACGACCAAGAATTGCGACAATTGGCAAACCTAATAATGAGCGCTCTTTTAGTAGCTCCCAAACCCATTCAACAGTTTCTTCCAAAGATAAATCTGTTGAATCGATTAGAACCGCATCCATCGCCTTTACCAGCGGAGAGACCGTACGAGACGAATCAACTTCATCGCGCGCATTTAGCGAATCGCTAACAGCGTCGGTGCTTGCGTTAATTTCGCTAGATCTGCGTTCTGCTCGTGCTTGTAAATCTGCTTGTAGATAAATCTTTAACGCAGCATCCGGTGCAACGACGGTACCAATATCTCGACCTTCAACAACGATTCCTCGTTCGGCATTTGCGATGAATTTTCTCTGTATCGTTAAAAGTTCGGCGCGAATTTCCGCAATGGCACTAATCGCACTTACCGCTTGAGTGACAACATCGCTTCGAATTTCATTTGTTACTTCCGTGTCCCCCACAAATATTTGAGGAGCAGTTGGGTTTGCAACGAAACGGAGTGGATGTCTCTTCAGGGCAGCTAAAATATCTTCTGTGCTTGTTACTTTCTCGTTTTGCGCCAACCAAGTCACTGCGCGATATAACGCACCTGTATCTAGATAACTCCAACCTGCACGCTTTGCGACAAGTTTAGATGTGCTTGATTTTCCAGCACCACTTGGTCCATCTATCGCTACAACGATCATCTGTGTTACATCCCATCGTTGTCTTACAAAAGAAAAAGTCTCGCTACGTAATTATGTGCGTATTCTATCTTGCATCTATCTAGGTGCGTGAACGCTCCAGCCTGAATTGGTTAAATGAGATTGCAAAATATCTGCATCCTTTGCCGATAAAGCCAAGGTGATTAACCCAGTGAATTGGCCCGGTGAGTGCTCAATAGTTAAATCTTCAACGTTGACTTTGGCGCTGGCACATTCATCAAAAAGCGCCGCCAATTGGCCGGGCTTATCTTCAATAACAACTGGCAAAAGCGTATATTCACGTGCCGCTCCCCCATGCTTGCCAGGGATCCTTGCTCTGCCATCATTGCCCCGTTTGATTAAATCGCTGACTGAGGACGAACTCTCTAGCCGCGAGATGAAGGTGCCAAGGTCACTTTGTAGATTTATCAATAAGGGTAAAAGTTCGGCTGAATTCGAATTCAAAATCTCATCCCAAAGTGATGGGCTGGAGGCTGCGATCCGTGTTGTGTCCCTGAGGCCGGCGCCCGCTAAATCCAACGACTGAGCTTGGGCCCCAAGAAGTTGGGCTGCCAATAATGAAGCAGTTACCTGCGGTAAGTGTGAAACAAGAGCTACTGCCCGATCATGTTCGCTAGCGCTCATCGAAATTGCGCTCGCACCCAGAGTTTGAATCATCCAAAGTCCAGCAGCGACTAATTCTGGATCGACCGGGGTGCCATCTAGATCTGTCGGCATGTATATCCAACTTCGAGACTGGAATAGATCCGCCCTTGCTGATTGCGCTCCCGTTACCTCGCGCCCCGCCATTGGATGGGTTGCCAGGAATTGTCTTGTTGGTATCGACGATTTTGATACCTCAAGTAGAGATTTAGTCTTTACGCTACCTATATCTATAAATTTAGATCTCGAGTTTATCTTGAATTCACTTTCAAGAGCGGAGATTAACCCCGAGCTTGGCCCTGCGTAGAGAATTAAGTCAGGAGAAGCAGAAGGCTTACTAGCCATTAAGTCATTGGCCAGTTTTGCAGCCATAGGATCAATATCTGACATTTCTACGCTTACGCCTTTATTGACCAGAGCCAGACCTATCGAAGTTCCGATTAGTCCTGAACCGATAATTTTTATAGAGGCGAAAGCCGCGTTATATGAGGAATTTGGGGTCATAAATTCAGCCTTGAGAGCGCCTATTGGGCGATATCTCTGCGAAGAGTCTTCGCTGCACCGAGATAAACATGCGAGATTTCACTCTTTGATCGATCGCTTTCCACATGAGCCATTATCCGAATTGTGCGTTCAAGGGCGCCCGGGACATCTATTTCCACGCTACATATGAGAGGAACCTCAGAAAAGCCAAGTTCGCGAGCCGAACTGGCCGGAAAGGCAGCGTTGAGATCAGGGCTTACAGTAAAAATTACTGAGATAACCGCCTCCGGAGAGAGATCGTTCTCCTTCATAATTTCAAGGAGAAGCTCTCTTGTTGCCTCATCAATAGCGGGGGCAGTATTGGCAGAGGCCTGCGTCGCACCGCGAATTGCTCGGACTCTAGTCATTGGTCGATTCTACCCTTTCGAGTACAAAAGCGTGGGTATTTACATAGAAGTTAAATTACTTAACCATTTATCTACTAAATGATATTTATCTTCAAATCTGGTCGCCATCGTCAAACGACGGGATCTTCAATTGAAAATATGAATGTCGATAAATAAATTTTGCTGGCACAAATCGTGGGTAAAATCAGCGCTAAATATCGATAAATCTGTATTACAAACCCATCGATTATAAATATAGATATATCTATTAAACGCTTTATAGCCTTAATATCGATAAAACCTTAAAGATCTAAAGCCTTTTGCAGACTAACCAGTTCACCGCTATTTAGATCTCGCCATCTTCCTTCCAAGGTGTCTCCCAAAGAAATCGGACCAAACTTTGTACGGATCAGACGAAGCACCTGGACATCGACTGCCTCCATCAGGCGTCGGATGATGTGATAGCGACCTTCATGGATTGAGACTTCGATCCACTGGGGTGATAGCTGCTTAAAGGTTAGGACTCTGCCCATTCCATCTTCGAGTTCAATTCCTTTGAGCAAGACCTTGTCGACGCCAACCGGCAACTTTCCGTCAAATTCGATGATGTAAGTTTTTTCTAGCCCGAATGAGGGGTGGGTCGCCCTAAAGGTCAGATCTCCATCATTTGTGAGCAGAATTAGCCCCTCTGAATCCTTGTCCAAGCGGCCCACATGGAATAGTCGCTCGGTGCGCAAGTCGATAAAGTCCGAAAGTGAAGGTCGTCCTTCAGGGTCGAACATCGTTGACAAAACACCTTTTGGTTTATGAAGTGCAAGGTAAGTCTTAGTCAATGATCGAGTTATTGTCTCACCATCAACCATGACTTTTACCAGATCTGGGTCGAACTTCGCTCCAAGTTCACGGACGATAAAACCATCCACGCTTACTCGGCCATCCATGATTAATTCGTCAGCTCCGCGACGGCTGGTGATTCCGGAGTCTGCGATAATTTTATTCAAGCGTAATTCAGGCATATTTTGGCTATCCATTCTCGACAGTCATAGCGCCCTCCCCCGTCAAATGAGCGGGATTGGCAGGTAGAAAGCGTCAGTCTAAGCCCTAGGCGCTCTTGGGGTCAAAAAGGGCGGAGCAACCTAGTCAGTTAGCGACTCAAGAACCTCATCAAGTCGGTCAAGATCTGGCAGATAAGGTGCCAGGGCTGGAAGGTCGTCTAGAGAATTCAGACCCAAGCGTTCCAAGAAGTAGCTGGTCGTCTTGTACAAGATCGCGCCAGTCTCATTCTCGATCCCGAATTCTTCAACGAGGCCGCGAGTTACCAAGGTCTTCATAACCGCCTCGACGTTTACCCCACGAATGGCCGATACTCGAGCACGCGAGACTGGCTGGCGGTAGGCGATGACGGCGAGAGTCTCCAAAGCGGCCTGAGTCAGGCGATTCTGTTGTCCGTCTAGGACGAATTTCTCAACAACTGCGGCACATTCTGGATGGCTGTAAAAACGCCAGCCTCCGTTTATCGCTTTTAGGCTAAATCCGCGACCTTCGTAGGAGCCAACCAATGTTTGCAGGGCCTCGGTGACCTCATCAACGGTCTTCTCGAGAACTGAGGCCAGAGTGAGTTCAGTAACTGGCTCATCAACGACCATCAGGATCGCTTCGATGGAACGCTCAAGTTCTGGATTAGACATTTTCATCCTCTTCTGTCGAAATTACTGGTATATCAAACTCGTCTGTCGCCTCGATCTCGCCCGAATCCGAACCGGTCCAGCTAATCTGAAGCTCACCGAGCGCCATTACCTGATCAAACCTAAGAACCCCTTGGCGGTAAAGATCAAGCAGGGCCAAAAACCTAGCTACAACGACCAGTGTTGAATCCGCATCGGAGATCAAATTTCTAAAGCTAAGCGTACGCCCGGCGCGAAGGGCTTCAACTACGCGCTTTGATTCTTCGGCCACGCTCACCAAGCTGCTGTGCAGGTGCTGCACGGCCACGACAGGAGGTGTTTTAGGTGTGAGGCAGCGTTCGGCGATCGCGGCAAAGCGCGCGGCTCCAACGCCGATTAACACCTCAGGCAGGAGAGCCGAAAGTGCTGGATCAAGGGCAACCACGCGGGCAAATGACTTATCGGCCGCTTCAATTTGTGCGGCGAAGGTCGCAGCGATCTCTTTGAAGGCTCGATATTGAAGCAGGCGGGCGAAGAGGATGTCGCGAGCCTCAAGCAGTGCCAAATCTTCCTCGTCTTCGACCTCACCGCTTGGCAAGAGTCGAGCCGCCTTCAGGTCTAGCAAGGTAGCGGCGATTACCAGGAATTCGGTGGCTTGGTCAAGGCGCCAACCTTCACCGGAAGCCTCAAGGGAGCGGATAAAGGCGATGAATTCGTCGGTCACGATGCTTAAGGAGACCTCGGTGATATCCATCTTGTGGCGGGATATCAACTGCAGAAGTAAATCAAATGGCCCATCGAAGTTATCTAAGTGAACGCTAAATCCCGCCCCAATTTCGACTTCTTCCGTCGCAAGAGCGCTGCTCACGGCAACGTTCGGCGCTGAAGTATCCATCTCGGTATCCACGGAGGGAACCTTACTTGCTTACTTGCTCAAAACTGCGCACGAAGCGTAGAGTCGCGCCAACAGAAAGAGGTTTCTCGCTTGAACGCTAAATCGACATTTGATGATGATGTGGCAACAACTGCCACCCTTTTGGGAAGAGAACCTAAGAATTTTCGAATTCCGGCCCCACCTGTTGAGGGTTTAGATGCAAAAGTCATTTCCATCTTTAATCAAAAGGGTGGAGTAGGTAAGACAACTACAACTATTAACTTAGGTGCTGCCATTGCAGAACTTGGTCGTCGCGTTCTTCTCGTCGACTTTGACCCACAAGGCGGACTTTCACTTGGACTTGGCGTAAATGCTCATTCGCTTCCACTTGAAAACACTGTCTATTACGCGCTGATGACACCTGATGCAAATATAGATGAGATCGTTCTTAAATCATCGGTTGCTAATTTAGATTTCCTTCCCGCCAACCGCGATTTAGGAACTGCCGAAACAACTCTCGGCGCCGAAATAGGTGGACAACAATATTTAAAGCGAGCACTTGGAAGACTGAAAGATCGCTATGACGTAATTTTAATTGACTGTCAACCAACGATGGGTCAATTAACAATTAACGCCCTTGTTGCATCAGATGAAGTCATCGTGCCGTTGCAATGCGAGTATTTTGCGCTGCACGGTTTCATCGAACTTAAGGGAAATATCGATAAGGTTAAAAGCTTCCTGAATCCAAATTTGAACCTTATTGGCATCTTGGCAACTATGTATGAGAAGAAGACTCTGCACAATCGTGAAGTCTTAACTGCAATCTTAGAAAAATACCCCGAAGATGTTTTTGAAACAATCATTGCAAAAACTATTCGTTTCTCCGAGACCACGGTCGCCGGTGAACCAATAACCAGTTATGCATCATCATCGGGCGGTGCTGCTTCCTATCGCAGACTAGCCCGCGAACTTATAGCCAGAGGAGGCGCACGATGACACGTAGAGCTAGCTTGCCAGGTGCGGATGAACTATTCCGTGCCAATACCCCAGCGCTAAGTGCTGTTCGTCAAGTTGTTGAAGAAAGTACTGAAGTTGCAAAGCCACTAGGTGTTTCTGCAACTGCGCCAAAAACAAAGAAGGGTGTTCGTTCTACTCCTCGTCGACGCGTGACTTCAGTAGATCGTTCACCATCTGGCCGAGAAAAGCATGATGAGAAGATAACTGTTTATCTCTCCCCCGATGAGCTATTCGATATCGATCAAGCACGTTTAACTCTTCGCGGCGATCTAGGACTTGCTGTTGACCGCGGTCGCATAGTTCGTGAATCTATTGCGGTAATCGTTGCTGATCTAGAAGCTAAGGGCGATCAAAGTATTTTGGCGCGACGTCTTCGCGGGATCTAGAACGCTCTCGGGTGCGCCGTTGCATAAGCTTCGCGCACCTTATCTATAGTTATTAATGTGTAGATCTGCGTTGTTGTGACTGATGAATGTCCCAACAACTCTTGCACGACTCGAATATCTGCTCCACCATCTAGCAAATGCGTTGCATACGAATGTCTAAATACATGCGGTGAAACTTTGCCAGCAAGATCGCACTCTTGCGCAGCGGCTATAACAATCTGCCAAGCGCTCTGGCGTGATAGACGGGTTCCGCGCGAATTTAAGAAAAGCGAGCTTTCGCTGCGACTGGCCGATGATTTTTCAGCTAATTGTGGTCTTAGCCTGACCAAATAATTATCCAACGCGCTCTTTGCATAGGATCCCAAGGGAACAATTCTCTCCTTTGATCCCTTACCTCTTAACTTTAACGTGGCAATCTCTGAACCCTCAAGAATGGTCTTGCCAAAATCACCAACATTTATGCCGACAACTTCACTTACACGCGCACCCGTTCCATAGAGAATCTCGAGAATTGCACGATCTCTAAGCGATGTTGAATTACTAGTTCGCTCTGCCGAATTGATCAAAGCCTCTATCTCCGAAATAGTAAGTGCCTTAGGTAATTTCCTGGCTAACTTATTAGTGGAAATACTCGTGGTGGGATCAGTGATTCCGAATTCTCGCGAGAGATATTTGTAGAATGTTTTAAGCGCCGAAGTTGAACGATTTATCGATGCCAGAGATAGTCCTCTTGACTTCAATTCAACCTCATAAGTCACGATATCGCTCTCAGAAATTGCGGTGAAATCCCATTTCTTTGCAAGCGAAAATTCTCCAAATTTTTTAAGGTCACGTTTATAGGCCGCAACAGAATTTATGGAAAGTGCACGTTCGATCTGCAAGTGATCTAGGAAGCTTTGCGCTGCCTTATCAAACTGAATAACCATGTGCCATCGCTACGGCGTTATAACGAATCTTGCCTGCATGCACATTGAGTCCTCTATCAAGTGCCGGATCCTCTTCAATAGCACGCTCCCATCCCTTATTTGCGATTGCAATCGCATAAGGCAATGTGGCATTTGTTAGCGCATAAGTTGAGGCAACTGGAACCGCGCCAGGCATATTTGCAACACAATAAAAAATGGAGTTATGAACTTTGTAAGTTGGCTCTGCGTGCGTAGTTGGTTTGGAATCTTCAAAACAGCCACCCTGATCAATTGCAATATCAACTAATACTGATCCTGGCTTCATTTGTGACACCTGTGCGTTCGTGACCAGCTTCGGAGCCTTAGCTCCGTGCACAAGTACGGCACCGATAACCAAATCTGCTTGTTTTATCTCACGGTCAATCGCGTGCAACGTTGAAGCAAGAGTTTTAATTCGCCCCTGATAGAGCGAATCTATATAGGCAAGTCGTGGCAGAGATCGATCCAGGACTGTGACATCAGCGCCCATGCCCATGGCGATAACAGCAGCATTTAGCCCTGCTACTCCCCCGCCGATTACCACAACTTTTCCTTGAGCAACTCCCGGAACGCCAGCTAACAAAACTCCGCGACCACCATTTGGTTTCTGAAGTGCGTAAGCACCAACTTGAACGGCTAATCGGCCCGCAACTTCGCTCATTGGCGCAAGAAGAGGCAGTGTCCCATTTAGCTCCACAGTCTCATAAGCAATTGCCGTTGTTCCGCTTGTAATCAAAGCATCAGTACATGCCTTAGATGCTGCAAGATGTAGGTAGGTAAAAAGAATTTGTCCTGATCGCAACCTTGAATATTCAATTTCAATCGGCTCTTTAACTTTAAGAATTAAATCCGCCGATTTCCAAATAGCTTCAACTTCTTTTTCGATTCGCGCACCAGCGGCGATGTATTCCGCATCCATGATAGAAGAACCTAATCCAGCGCCCGATTCAACAACAATCTCGTGACCAAAGCGCGCCAGTTCAAATGCACCTTCTGGAGTTAAGGCAACTCGTGATTCGTGGACCTTTATCTCTTTAGGAACGCCTACCAACATCATCTAGCCTTTCGAAGCAATGGCCGCCGAAATAAGTCCCACGAAAAGTGGGTGTGGACGGGTTGGACGCGAACGCAGTTCTGGGTGCGCTTGCGTACCTATGTAATAAGGATGCACCTCTTTAGGTAGTTCTACAAACTCCACTAGGTCTTTCTCTTTATAAACGCCTGAGAAAGAAAGACCAGCGCTCGAAATTTGATCTCGGTATCGATTATTAACTTCGTAGCGGTGACGATGTCGCTCTGAAACTTCGGTTGCGCCATAAGTGTTGGCAGCAAGAGAACCAGGAACTAGGTTGGCTTTATATAAACCAAGCCTCATTGTTCCACCCATATCAGCTTCACCTGAGACGATCGCTTTTTGATCATCCATCGTGGCAATTACATGCGTACCGGATTCCGGAGAAAACTCTGCTGAATTTGCATCTTTAATCCCTGCCAAATTACGCGCCGCTTCAATAACCATGCACTGCAAACCTAAGCACAATCCAAGTGTTGGGATCTTATTTTCTCGAGCATAAGTCAGCGCTCCAAGCTTTCCTTCGATGCCGCGTACTCCGAATCCACCAGGAACGCAGATCGCATCAACATCTTGTAAGGCTTTCTTGGCACCGTCCGGTGTCTCGCAATCATCACTTGCAATCCAAACAATATTTACCTTAGCGTTATTTGCAAATCCTCCAGCGCGCAGCGCTTCGGAGACCGACAAGTACGCATCTGGTAAATCAATGTATTTACCAACTAAAGCGACTTTAACCTGATGTTTTGGATTGTGTACCTTTTCCAAAAGATCATCCCATTCGCCCCATTGCACATCATGGCCACCTAGTGAAAGGCGACGTACAACGTAGGCGTCAAGACCTTCGGAGAATAAAACTTTTGGAATATCGTAAATCGAGGGCGCATCAACTGCAGCAACAACTGCTTCGACATCAACATCACACATCAGTGAAATCTTCTTCTTGATCCCAATCGGGATCTCGCGATCGGAACGTAATACAACAGCATCCGGGGCAATTCCAATACTGCGTAGCGCTGCGATCGAGTGCTGCGTTGGTTTCGTTTTTAACTCTCCGGATGGACCGATATATGGAACCAAAGAGATGTGCAGATAAAAGACATTGTCACGGCCGACTTCTTGACGCATCTGGCGTGCAGCTTCAAGAAATGGTTGAGACTCGATATCGCCGACAGTTCCACCAATTTCAGTGATGACGACATCCACATCCGATGACGACATCGCGTGCATACGTTCTTTAATTTCATTTGTGATGTGTGGAATTACCTGAACCGTCTCACCTAGGTATTCTCCCCGTCGCTCGCGCGCAATCACTCTGGAGTAAACCTGACCTGTTGTTACATTGGCTGAACCTTCAAGATTGCGATCTAGGAATCTCTCATAGTGACCTATATCAAGGTCTGTCTCAGAACCATCATCGGTTACAAAAACCTCGCCGTGTTGGAAAGGATTCATTGTGCCTGGATCAACGTTTAGATACGGATCCAACTTCTGCATTGTGACGCGGATTCCGCGTGCTACGAGCAATCTGCCAAGACTTGAAGCGGTGAGGCCCTTGCCCAAACTAGAAGCTACTCCACCAGTTACGAAAATATGTTTAGTCACATGCGCTTGGCCCATGGAAGACAAACCTATCATCATTGGCGCGCTATCTTGAAATGGACTCGCGCATCGCAAGTAGCTCGGCCGCATGTTCGCGCGCGCTGCTTGAACCTTCCAAGCCTGCCAACATCCGTGCGATCTCCTCTATTCGATTCTGGGTGTCGAGTTTTGCGACATCTGATTGTGAAATAGAACCATCGCTACTCTTTTTTACGACGAAATGAGTATCTGCCCAAGCCGCGACTTGAGGAAGATGTGTAACAACAATTACTTGGCTATGTTGTGCAAGCGCTGCAAGTCGTCTGCCAACTTCAATCGCCGCCTTACCGCCGACTCCGGCATCAACTTCATCAAAAATGTAAGTTCCAACTGGATGAGTTTGGGCGAGAACAACTTCTAGCGCCAACATAATTCGAGACATTTCTCCACCACTGGCACCCTTACCAAGCGCGATTAAAGGTCCATCTTGATGACCTTGAATCTGCATTACAACTTCATCACAACCTAGAGTTGTGAAATCAGATTCCTTTAGAACACCTTCGTAATCTGCTGAATTAATGCAAATCGAAAATTGTGTATGTGGCATTGATAACGCGTGAATTTCAGTCGATACGGATTTCGACAAATCAAGTGCAGCGCTCGTACGAATCTTTGTAAGAGCTTTGGCTTTGCTAAGCAACTCTTTCTTTACACCTTGCAGCTGATCTTCCAATTCGGCGATTCGATCATCGCCACCAGTTAAATCTGCAATTGTTGCTCGAGCGTTCTTTGCTTTCAGCGATAATTCGATTAATTCTGAATCAGGATCGGATGCCCCTCCCCATTTCTTAACAAAAGAAATAATCTCGGCTTTGCGAATTTGCAGTGCGTCTAGCTTTGCGGGATCGGCCTCAAGTGCGCTTAAATAACTTGTTAAATCACGTGATGCTTCATCGATTACAAAGAAGCCTTCTGCGACCACAGCCGCGATGGCATCTAATTTCGCATCTTTACCTTTTGCAATATCTAAGAATCGACGCGCAGCACCCAAGCTAGTTAACGCTCCGGCTGTTTCGTCAGAAAGTGCCTGGCTTGCTCCATCGCTTGCACTTCTTAAATCTTCTACGCTAGACAGTCTGGCAATGGCATTGGCGACTTCGGCGTATTCACCACGCGTTGGTTTTAACTTGTTCCAGCCCAACAGGAATTCTTCTAAGTCAGCGATCTCGCGATCGCGCTTTGATGAGCTCTCGCGCATCGACTTAATTCGGATCTTTAATTCGTTATACGTAGCTAGACATTCCTGATAACCACTCAACGACTTACCTAACTCAACTCCGGCAAATCGGTCTAATAATTCACGCTGCCGAGCGCTCTTTACTATTTGGTGATTGGCGGCCTGTCCGTGTATTTCTACCAACTGATCCGCAAAGTTGACCAACGTTGCAGCCGGAACAGTGGTGCCACCTGCGACTGCCTTGCTCTTTCCGTCACTGTTGACGGTGCGAGTAAGAATTAAGGAACCTTCTGAGATATCAGCTCCAGATTCATCTGCTATCGCTGAAATCTGGCCGCTATTTTTAGGTAAAACAAATTGCGCACTTGCTACCAAACGATCTGAACCAGTGCGAACCAGCGAACTGTCACTTTTGCCGCCAAGAACTAAAGAAAGCGCTGTGAGAATCATCGTCTTTCCCGCACCAGTCTCACCGGTTAATACATTGAGTCCGCGGCCAAGTTCTAGCGTTGATTGATCAATGATTCCGAGACTACGAATCGAAATCTCTTCTAGATAAGAACGTTCACTCACCGCGCCAGCCTTCAACTGGTAATTTGAATTTGGCCACAAGTCGATCTGTGAAAAGCGTTGGCTTAACGTGCGCAAGTTTGATTACCGAGTCTTCTTTTGTGATGGCAACACGATCCCCAATGCGTAATGGCAACTTACGCAAAGCATCCGCTGACAAAAGCGCCTCGCTTGATTCAATTTCAACGACAATTTGAGATTGCGGAGAAACCACCATTGGACGCGAGAATAAAGCGTGTGCTGAAATTGGTAACAAAACCAGAGCATCAATTTCTGGCCAGAGAACTGGCCCGCCAGCGCTAAATGCATAAGCGGTGGAGCCAGTTGGAGTGGAACAGATCAGCCCGTCACATCCCCAACGCGACAATGGACGATCATCGATCTGTACAAAGAGTTCAACCATCGTTGTTCCATCACGTTCTACCGTCACTTCATTTAAAGCCCATCCTGAGGCGATTTCCGCACCGTTTCGCGCTACCGAATAATTAAGAACCATCCGGTTCTCTGTTTTGTAATCTTTCGAAATGACGCTTGCTGCTATCTCTGCAAGTGATGGTTTTTCAACTTCAGCTAAGAATCCAACGTGACCTAAATTGATTCCCAGAATCGGTATTCCTTGCGATCTAGCAACTTCGGCTCCACGCAAAATAGTTCCATCTCCGCCTAAGACCACGACCAATTCGGCAGAGTCCAGTTTTTCGATTGGAGTCTGCGTGATTCCTAAGATATTGACATCTGAAGGCGTTGAAAGTGAGAATCCTTCCTTCAAAAGAAGTTGGGACAATTCTTTTGTCGCAGTTACCGCTTCGGGACGAGACGCGTTAACTAGAAAAATAATATGTCGTGTCATTAGGCCGGACCCATCTCGATAGCGCGATCAACATCTGCAGAATTAATTGCTGGTGCACCGCGTCGCAACCATAAGAAGTATTCAACATTTCCAGCCGGACCTGGAAGAGGCGAAGCAGCAATTCCCATCGTTCCAAGACCTACGTCATAGGCTGACTCTGCGACATCTAAAACTGCCGCACGACGAAGCGCTGGATCTCGAACTACCCCGCCTGCACCAAGTTTTTCTCGTCCTACTTCAAATTGTGGTTTAACCATAAGTACGTAATCGGCACCTGGCTTGGAGACTGCGGCCAGTGCTGGCAATACTAGGGATAGTGAAATAAAGGAGAGATCAGCAACGACTAAATCAATCTCTTCGCCGACCATTTCACCAGTTAAATGTCTGATATTTGTGCGATCTAATATCTTTACTCGTGGATCCTGACGTAGCTCCCAAGCAAGTTGTCCGTAACCAACATCGACTGCGACAACTAGCTTTGCTCCACCTCGCAAGAGAACATCTGTAAATCCCCCGGTTGAGGCGCCCGCATCCAGACAAACTTTTCCCGCGACTTCGACATCTGCAAATACCTCAAGAGCGCCGGCCAGTTTATGACCGCCACGTGAGACAAAATCGTCACGATCGCCTTGCAAAGTAATGGAAGTTTCGGCATCAACTTGCGTTGCTGGTTTTGTGGCAGGTATTCCCGATACTAAAACAGAACGCGATTCGATCAGATCAGCCGCATGCTCACGCGACCGCGCTAGTTCGCGCCGAACAAGCTCTGCATCTAGACGCGTCTTCATCGTGTTTTAACGCAATCTCTTTTTCTATAGACCGTCAATTGTGTTGAGCGCCTCTTGCAGCTTTCCATGAAGCGCTTCAAAGCGAGCAGAATGCTCTGTTAGATCTGTGTTGTCGATATCGTTTAACTCGATCTTGACCTCTTCAACTAAGTTATTTTCGGTCGAAGCGCCATCGTTAGAGTTTGAGTAAAGATCGCTCATTTCTTAGCCGCCTTCTTTACTTTCTTAACAGTTGTTTTCTTGGGTGCTTTCGTCACAGATTTCTTCTTAGCAGCCGCCTTCTTTGCAGGTGCGCTCTTGCCACCGAGTGCAGCAACCTGCGCAGCGAGTCGATCAAACTCTTCACGCTTAATAAAGCCCATCTTGGAAACGCTGGCTTCAACTTCTTCATGGATCTTCGCCTTTAGCGCATCGGCACTTTCGCGCGCCCAAGAGTTAACAGCTGCTGCAACTTCTGCAGGAGATCGCTCGCCCTCGGTTACCTTTGTTAAATAAGTTCGCAGGGTTGAGAAAAGGTCGTTAGATGCTTTAGCCATGTCCCTAGAGTATCTAAAAAAGCGGTAAGTGAACGGGCGGGCTTTAGAGTCGAGCGATATCGATCGCTTCTACCTGCCACCTTGAGGCAAGGCCACCAGGTGATTGCCAAAACCTGCGATGGATCGCGCCACTTATCTCGACCCATTCATCAGGGGCTAGGGAGAGCGCGGTTCTTCTTGATTTCGCGCTCCATGCCGCGATATCCAGAGTGTCAACGCCTTCACGGCTCTGGCGAGTGATTATCAAACGGAATTCAACGACTTTGTCCCCGCTGGGAAGTTCTTTCGTTGTTGCTGTGGCCGAGACTCGCCCTCGCAATAGAAGATCATTTAAAGAAAGATCTATCTCTTCACTTTCCATGAGATCAGATTTCTTGGAAGCCTTCTTGACCGGATTCTTTATCGCTGTTTTCGTTGCCAATTTTTTACTCCTTTGGTTAAGGAGGCGATCATGACAATCGCTACTGACAAAGCGTTGAATACTAGAGAAGAGCTGTGGAGAACTCTAACGAGCTATTGCCGCGCTCTTTCATCAGCATCTGTTAATTCATCATGATCAATCTCTGCGCACTTTGTAAACCATTCACGCGCTTCCTCGCCACGACCTGCAGTTGCAAGTGCATCGGCATATGCGTAGCGAAGACGTACCGCCCATTCTTCGGTCTCTGTTTTCAATTCTTTACAAGTAAGAGTTATAACTGCTGCGTCTAATTCACCTAAATCGCGTCGCGCACCAGATGCCACAATACGCATTTCAATTTCTTCTGGTTTTGCCAGGCGTTTGACTTCGTCAGAACCAGCCAAATTCAGGGCTTTTAGAGGTCTTCCCATGCCTCGCTCGCAATCTGCCATAACCGGCCACATCGAAACGTCGCCAGAAATACGATGGGCAGCACGCAATTCTTTTAACGCAATTTCGTAATGACCTGCGCGATATGCGGCATATCCTGCGCTCTCTCGAACAACAGCTAGGCGACCCGCGTGATGCGCGGCAGCAACACCATGTTTATGCGCTAATTCGGGATCGGAATCCATGTGAATATTTATACACACCAAATGTCGCGCGACCACTTTCGCGTTTTCCGCTGAAAGGCTTAACAATTCTGCGCGAACACTTTTCTCTAACTCTTCCCCAGTTACTTCTTCTGGAATATCTGGTTCAAAAATTCTGGGACGCATTCGAGATTGATCTCTTTCCATCGGTGTAGCCCGAAACCCGCGTGGATCACTGGTTTCGCGACCTTGTAAAACATTTCGCGTAGCGCCTCGTCGATCACTGGAGCCACCACGAGCCGGAAGATCTTCGCGTCGACGATCTTTATTTGGTCCGCTAGCAGGGCGACCAGTCGATGGGCGACTGGATGGGCGCGATGAGGATGAGGAAGAGGAAGATCGACTGGATGGGCGCGATGAATTCTCGCGAGGTTTTCTTTCATCCATTTCGAACTCCCCTATTTAGATTTTATTTTTAATATCAACTTCGCTAAGTGTACGAGAAAAGATCTTGGGAAATAAAAAAGGGGCACTCGTGAAAGTGCCCCTTTTTATAAAAGAAGTCCGGCGACGTTCTACTCTCCCACAAGGTCACCCGTGCAGTACCATCGACGCTGAGAG
>CAITKS010000143.1 GCA_903893085.1 uncultured Actinomycetes bacterium
GATGTTGCCAAAGCTTTACAAGAAAGTGCCAGCGACTGGACAGGTTCGCGTGCCCAAGCCAAGAGTGCGCTGGGTTTCTCACCTACTCAACCGCTAATTCTTGCCTTCTTCGGTTCCCAAGGATCGGTCGCTTTAAATAAAGTGATCGCGGATTCACTCCAGTCGCTTTTAGGCAGTGGCTCACAGTTATTGCACGCAGTTGGCAAGTTAAATGCGCTTCCCCCAATGCAAGAGCGTTACAAGTCAACGGCATATATTCAAGAGATGGCAACAGCATATTTGGCTGCAGATTTGATTATTAGTCGCAGCGGTGCGATTTCTTGTTCAGAGATAAACGCACTTGGAAAATATGCGCTCTTTATTCCTCTTCCAATCGGAAATGGGGAACAGAGATTTAATGCCGGTTCTCTGGTTTCAAAGGGCAGAGCCGAAGTTCTAGAACAGAAACAATTTACGCCTTCTTGGATCAAGTCGAATATAAATCGCTTGCTATCCCTCGCCGCGTCATCAAATAGTTCTGGTTCAGAAAGCGATGCGAAAGCTACTGAAAAGATCGTTAACTTCATGCAGCATGCCATGAAAAGCCGGGTGCGCTAATGAAAAATAGCGCAAACGAGCTAAAGAATTGGATCGGTAAGCGTCTGCACTTTGTCGGCATAGGTGGTGCAGGGATGAGCGGACTAGCCCGAATTGCCTTGTCTCATGGAATAACCGTGACGGGATCAGACGCTAAAGATTCGACCGTCTTAAGCGCCCTACAGGCACTTGGTGCGCAAGTTCACGCATCGCACTTAGCCGAACAAGTAGACGGTGCCGATTTCGTTATTTATTCAACTGCCATCAACCCAGCAAATGTTGAGCTAGTGCGCGCCCGTGAATTGAATTTACAAATCCTTACCCGTGCTCAAGCTTTGGCAACTCTGATGTCGGATTCGCGCAGCGTCGCAGTTGCAGGCACGCATGGAAAGACAACCACTTCTTCGATGCTAACTGTTGCCCTACAAGCATGTGGACTCGATCCTTCATTTGCAATTGGTGGCACGCTGACATCATCTGGATCGAATGCTCACCGCGGCACTGGTGATTTATTTGTAGCCGAGGCCGATGAATCAGATGGTTCGTTTATCGAATACCACCCGTTTGCCGCAATCGTTACAAATGTGGAACATGATCACGTGGACTTCTTCGCAACTGCCGAAGATGTCACGAAAGCGTTTTCAGAATTTGCCGGTTCGATTTCGCGCGATGGGCTTCTGGTCTATTGCGCCGATGATTCGGGGGCTGTGCGCTTAGCGCAATCAGTAACTGAACTAAAAAAGATTTCCTACGGCACCGCAGAGGGGTCTGATTTATTTATAGACTCAATCAATTTACTGCCGATGGGTTCCACCTCACGAGTTCTATGGCGTGGGCGAACTATCGGTTCAATGTCGCTACAAGTTCCTGGGATCCATAACGTCTTAAATGCAGGCGGGGCGCTGGCTATGGCCCTCGCTCTAGGTGCACCAGCGGCTGAGACGTTGACAGGGCTTGCAAGTTTTCATGGAACGGGACGACGCTTTGAATTAAAGGCAACAGTTCATGGAATCAGAGTGATTGATGACTACGGACATCACCCAACCGAAATCGATGTGACGTTAACTGCAGCAAAGCGCTATGCCGGTGAGGGTCGACTATTGGTGATTTTCCAACCACATCGATATTCACGCACCAAGGCATTTATGAATGAATTTGCTCGAGCACTTTCTATAGCTGATGAAGTCGTACTTCTAGAAGTGTATGCAGCCAGTGAAGCGCCAATCGCGGGAATAACATCAGCAACTATTGCTGAACAGATGACCAATGGCAGATTCATCCCCAATTTCCTTGAAGCATCCGATTGGGCGATTGAAAGCGCTAAACCTGGAGATGTAATCATCACTCTTGGAGCAGGCGACGTTAATTCGCTTGCTCCAATAATTAGCGAAGGACTTGCTCGTCGCTTTAACTAGCGGTGGCTCATATGAACGCTAAATCACCGCGAGTACTTATCGCAATTGCTTTAATCGCCTTGATATTTGGTGGGGGATCCTACGTTCTGGGATGGTCAAGTCTTTTAACTGTTCGCAACATAGAAATAGTTGGTGCACCTACTAAGGAATCTGAAATTACGGTAAATCGTTCACTTGGTTTGGAGATTGGCGAAAAACTAGCGCGCGTAGATCCACGGTCAATCTCTACAAGATTGTCTTCAAATGGTTGGATTCAATCTTCAAAAATTTCACGTAATTGGCTAAATGGAAAAGTTGAAATATCGATCACTCCGCGAGTGCCAGTTGCCTTGTACACCGCTCCGGGTCAACCTCAAGTGGCACTTGATGCTTCAGGAAAAACTTTTAACTCTCCAGCAGAATTATCGAAAGAGCTCCCTAGCGTTTCTGCGAGTTCGATCGCCAGCGGATTAGCGGCTATAAAAGTCTTTACAGAATTACCAAAGGAATTTAGCGATGGGATAGATCGCCTAAGTGCCGCCCGCCCAACGAATCTATTGATCTACGGTGTTTTTTCAGGGCGAGATCTGCGAATTATTTGGGGAGATGGTCTTGATACGCAATTAAAAATCAAAGTGATTAACGCACTTCTGGAACAGCCCGAAAATAAATCGATTCGAATGATTGATGTAACTGCTCCACATGCACCAATTGTTAAGTGATTTCCTGATCCATTTTTTTCTAAATTAAGTAAATAAAAAGTATGCGTCGGTCTTTGCTTTCGTGTGCATAACGCCTTACGTTGCCTCCATTACAGAGAGTAGAAATGTAATTCTCAAGTAGAGGTTTACAGTTCTAAAGGAGGAACTTGTGGCTGCACCACAGAATTATTTAGCTGTTATCAAAGTTGTTGGAATTGGTGGCGGTGGAGTTAACGCAATCAATCGCATGATTGATGTCGGATTAAAAGGCGTTGAGTTCATTGCAATTAACACTGATGCACAACATTTGTTAATGAGTGATGCCGATGTGAAATTAGATATTGGTCGCGCATCAACTAAAGGACTTGGAGCTGGTGCTGCTCCTGAAAAGGGACGTCAAGCCGCAGTTGATCACACTGAAGACATTGAAGAAATTTTGCGCGGTGCAGATATGGTTTTCGTTACCGCTGGCGAAGGTGGCGGTACCGGAACAGGTGGAGCGCCAATCGTTGCCAAGATTGCGCGTGACCTTGGTGCACTAACTATTGGCGTCGTAACTCGACCATTCTCTTTCGAAGGAAAGATACGTTCCGCGCAAGCCGATGAAGGAATTGAACTACTACGTGCAGAAGTAGACACCCTTATCGTTATTCCTAATGATCGCTTACTTGCAATTTCAGACCGCAACATCACCGCAGTCGATGCATTCAAGAGCGCAGACCAAGTTCTTCTTTCTGGTGTTCAGGGAATAACTGAAATAATCACACAACCTGGCTTAATCAATCTTGACTTTGCAGATGTAAAAACAGTTATGACAGATGCTGGTTCAGCGCTAATGGGTATTGGTTCTGCGCGCGGAGAAAATCGCGCAACCCGCGCCGCAGAACTTGCAATCTCAAGTCCTCTGCTTGAAGCATCTATTGATGGTGCGATGGGAGTACTTCTCTCTGTCGCAGGTGGATCTGATCTTGGGTTATTTGAAATCAACGAAGCATGCGAATTGGTTCAAGCTGCGGCTCACCCAAATGCACGCATAATCTTTGGAACAACGATCGATGACGCTCTCGGAGATGAAGTTCGCGTAACTGTTATTGCAGCTGGCTTTGATGGTGGAGAACCAAAGAAGGTATCGGTTCCTGTGATTGATAAGTCAACACTTACCGGTATCGCAGATCCGATTCCTTCAAATGATCCGATCTCTGTTGCACTCGATCTCGACGGTTCCGCTCCTCGCAAACGAGTTACTTTTGAAGAACTCGTCTCCGAAGATGAAATCGACGTACCTGACTTCATGAAGTAAAAGTGGCGCACTCCTACAGCGAGTGAGTTAACTA
>CAITKS010000144.1 GCA_903893085.1 uncultured Actinomycetes bacterium
AGAAATCGCACCGCTGCGACTAATAATCAAATCTGCAGCCAAATATGCTGTTGCCATCTCTTGAATATATGCCGTTGACTTGTAACGCTCTTGCATTGGGGGAAGCGCATTTAACTTTCCAACTGCGTGCAATAACTGTGAGCCACTGCCTAAAAGCGACTGGAGTGAATCCGCGATCACTTTATTTAAAGCGACCGAACCTTGGGAACCGAAGAAGGCAAGAATTAGCGGTTGAGTAGGTGAGAAACCCAGCGCACTCTTGGCTTGGGCACGCGAACCTGTCCAGTCGCTGGCACTTTCTTGTAAAGCTTTGGCAACATCATCGCGAAGTGGAATTCCGGTAATCAAAGCCTTTTGCAATGAACCCACTTGCACCGGTTGGGCTATTGCGCAGAACGGAGTAAGCAGCGCACCTAATCGATTGGCAAAACCAGGCTTGGCATTGGCTTCGTGAACTACGAACGGGATACGTAGTGATTTAGCCGCGAGGTAGGCCGGTGCCGATACATATCCCCCAAAGCCAACGAGAAGGTCTGCGCCATCTAACAATTTGCGAGATGCAAGAAATGAACTGGCTAAAGTAAATGGCGCCTGAAGTAACTTTGGAGAGAGTTTTCTTGGAATAACTACCTTCGGGATATGGCGTAATTCAAATCCGGCTGCCGGGACTAATTGATTCTCTAAACCGTTGGTCGTTCCAATAAATTGAAGTTCATCATTTGGGTGGTTTTGCCGCCAGAGCCGCGCCACCGCAAGTGCAGGTTCTATATGTCCTGCTGTTCCGCCGCCGGCAAAGACAATCTTCATGATGTGCTTAATCTACGCCGTTCAATAGCCTTTTGTAGTTCAACTTTCACTTCTGGATCGCGCAATGCGCTTCCGAATACATATCCCAATCCAATATAGAGCGATATTAACGCTGAGCCACCGTAGGAGACGAAAGGTAGAGTCACGCCAACCACTGGGAGAACGCTTGTTGCGGATCCCACATTAAGAATAGTTTGAATTGCAATCCAGCAACCAATTCCTGCTCCAACGTAACGCGACATGGGATCTTTGCATCGTAATGAGATCTTAAAGATTGAATAGATAAGGGCTGCTAATAGGAAGAGCACTGCGAGTGTTCCGAGTAATCCAAGTTCTTCACCAATTACTGCAAAAATAAAATCGGTATGCGCTTCCGCCAAGTTGCCCCACTTTTGGCGGCTTCCACCTAACCCAACGCCAAAAATTCCGCCAGTGGCAAGACCCAGCAAACTGTGGGCAGGTTGCCATCCTGCATTTTTGTAATCCTCAACTGCGAATGGATCAAGTACAACGAGGAAGCGATCCACACGATAACTAGCAGTAAGAATTAATCCGGCGAAAGCAACAGCACCGACTGCAATTAAAGTGCCGAATATGCGCAGCTCAATTCCTGAAACAAAAAGCATTCCACCTAGGATTGCCGCAATTACGCAAGTTGTTCCTAAGTCGTGACCGATCATCACCAACAACATGACGAGTGCAAATCCGGGACCGATAAGTGCAAAGACATTTATACGTGATTTTCCAACACGCTCTTGGTTTGAGAGCATGTAGCCAGCCCAAAGAATTAGAAAGAATTTGGCTAGTTCACTTGGTTGAACATCCACGAATGGAAGAGCAATCCAGTTTGTATTTCCATTTACCGTCTTGCCCACGCCTGGAATTTGCAAGATCAAGAGAATAATCGCAGATAGTAAAAGCCCAAATCTTGCTAGCAAGCGCCATTGTGCCAATGAGCGTTGTGAAAGATATGCGGCAAGAGGAAGGGAGATTACGAAGAATGCAAATTGGCGCAATACGATCGCCACTGCATTTCCCTTGGTATCCAATGAATGTATAGATGATGCTGAAAAGACCATCACGAGACCAATGACTGAAAGGGAGAATGCACTGGTCGCAAGGATATAAAAATTATTTACTGGCTTTTCAAGAAATTTTTGACCGGCCTTATTCATGAGTTCTCCTTCATTACCGCTGATGCAAATCGATCGCCCCGATCGCCGTATGAAACAAATTGATCCATCGATGCGCATGCGGGTGCCAACAAAACCGTATCCCCCGAAACTGCACGAGATTTTGCTATAGACACAACTGACTCCATGAATGAGTTGCTGGATCCACCTTTTACATAAGTTGCATCAGGTTCGACATAGATGATTTCTATATTTGGTGCCTGGCTTCGAAGTTGCTCAGCGATTAGTTCACGATCTGCTCCAATTAGAATCGCAACTTTTATTCT
>CAITKS010000145.1 GCA_903893085.1 uncultured Actinomycetes bacterium
AAATGTTGGAACATCTTCGGCGTTAGGAACGATAGGTGGCTGGAAGTTTGGATCGTGCTCTTCTTCGTAATTAGCAACCGATGCATAAACTTGCTCTAGTTGCACTTGGTAATCACGCGCCAACTTTTCCGCTTCATCTGGAGTGATGTCTCCACGGCCAATCAGCGATTCGGTATAAAGAGTACGAGTTGAGCGCTTGGCATCAATTAACTTATACATAAGCGGCTGAGTAAAACTTGGCTCGTCACCTTCGTTATGTCCGCGGCGGCGATAGCAAACCATGTCGATAACAACATCTTTGTTAAATGCTTGGCGATATTCAAATGCCAATTCAGCAACGCGTACGCAAGCTTCTGGGTCATCGCCATTTACGTGAAAAACCGGCGCCTCAATTGTCTTGGCCACATCTGTTGAATATCGAGATGAGCGCGATGCGTGAGGTGAGGTTGTGAAACCAACTTGGTTATTTACAACGATATGGATCGTTCCACCGGTGCGATATCCACGTAGCTGTGAAATTTGCAGAGTTTCAAAGTTAACGCCTTGACCCGCAAAGGAGGCATCTCCATGCATCAGAATTGGCAACACTGAGAAAATATCTTTTACATTTAATTTATCTTGCTTTGCACGAACAATTCCTTCAAGTACTGGATTTACCGCTTCCAAGTGCGATGGGTTGGCAGCCAAATAAATCTTGGTCTGCGCACCAGAATCGGTGGTGAATAAACCTTCGGTGCCTAAGTGATACTTCACATCGCCTGAGCCGTGCACTTCATTTTCTTTGTAATGTCCTTGGAACTCTTGGAAAATCTGGCCATATGACTTACCGGCAATATTTGCGAGGACATTTAATCGTCCACGGTGTGGCATTCCGATACAAACTTCATCCAGCTTATTCTCTGCAGCAGCTGAGATCACCGCGTCGAGAATTGGAATTACTGATTCTCCGCCTTCGAGTGAGAAGCGCTTTTGTCCAACGAACTTGGTCTGCAAGAAAGTTTCAAAGGCTTCGGCATCGCTTAGCTTTTGCAAAACATGCAGTTGTTCTTCGCGAGCTGGCTTTGTGAAACCAACTTCAACGTGTTCTTGAATCCACTTGCGTTCTTCAGGATTTGAAATATACATATATTCAACTGCAACAGAGCGGCAATATGAGTCGCGCAGAATGCCAAGAATTTTGCGAAGCTTCATAAACTTCTCGCCACCAAAACCACCGGTTGCAAATTCGCGATCTAGATCCCACAAAGTAAGTCCATGAGTTACAACATCGAGATCAGGGTGTGAACGCTGCACGTATTCCAGCGGATCGGTATCTGCCATCAAGTGGCCGTATGTGCGATAGGCCTGAATTAGTTGTTGTACACGTGCAGTTTTATTTATCTCTTCATCTTTAGAGAATTCAAAGTCAGATGCCCAACGAATTGGCTCGTATGGAATACGTAGCGCTGCGAAAATTTCATCGTAGAAGTTCTCTGCGCCAAGCAAGATTTCGTGGATGCGGCGCAGGAAATCACCAGATTGTGCGCCTTGAATAACGCGGTGATCGTAAGTACTTGTAAG
>CAITKS010000146.1 GCA_903893085.1 uncultured Actinomycetes bacterium
AAACCTGATCGGTTAGTGGCTTAACTATTTGTTAGGCCCGTCGCACCTACAACGCCGACCGCTAATTACTTAGCGGACCGAAGTGGCTTGTATTCCCTGCAAAGCAGTTCATACATAAGTGCTGAGATGTCACCATAATTTTCGTTTCCGAATAACTAAGGTGCAGGGGAAATCTTACCTTCTCGAAAGGGGTGCAAAATCCACGGCTAGCCCCGTATTTATGCGCGGGGGTGGGCTTGTTTAAAAGCTTTTTGCAGACGTTCTGTAGAAACGTGGGTGTAAATCTGGGTGGTCGCAAGAGATGCGTGGCCCAGAATTTCCTGGACAGTTCGCAGATCGGCGCCACCTTCTAATAAATGTGTCGCCGCCGAATGTCGAAGCGCATGCGGTCCCATTCTTTGCGCACCTTCAAGTGCTTCAAGTGCTTGATAAACCACAGTACGAACAGCGCGCTGGTCGATTCGTTTTCCACGCGCACCCAGAAAAACGGCGCGTTCTGATTTTTCTCCCGCTAAAGAAGTACGGCCATTCTTGAGCCAATTCTCGAGCGCGCGCATGGCCGGGTTACCGATCGGGATAGTTCGCTCTTTATTGCCTTTTCCTAAAACGCGAATTGTCTGACGTTGGTAATCAATATCTTCAAGATCTAGTCCACATAGTTCCGAGACGCGCGCACCAGATGCGTACAAGATTTCTAGCATCGCGCAATCTCTCTTTGAAATTGGTCCATCTTCTTCTGCAACTCTGGTGGCCATCGAATCCATAGCAATTGCAGCATCGGCAATATTTAAAACATCTGGCAAGGTTCGTGCACCTTTAGGCGTGGCCAAGGTTGCGCCCACATCTTTAGGAAGAAAACCCTGCTTGGTAGCCCACTTGGTAAATAACCGAATCGAGACTGCACGTCGTGACAAAGTCGTGCGCGCGCCCCCTTTTATTTGTTGATTGGCTAGCCAAGAGCGAATATGTGCAAGTTCAAGAATTGCAAAATCTTTTATATCTAATTTATCTAAGTGCTCAAAGAATGAATCTAGATCCCCCATGTAGGCGCGGACCGTGTGCACGGAAAGATTTCGTTCAGCTTCTAAATAGCGTTCGAATGCGCTGCGAATATCACTTAATGCAACGCTGGTCATATAGTAAAGATTACTCGGGTTTACGACCTTGACGCAGTAAGCCGAAGGTAACAGCATCTTCGAGCGCCATGGCAGAGGCGGCAATAACATTTTCGTGAACTCCGACTGTATTCCACTCGCCCTTGCCATCTGATGTTTCTACAAGAACACGAGTGATCGCACCTGTGCCTAGACGACCTTCTAATATGCGAACTTTGTAATCGGTAAGTTCTAGTACTTCGAGTTCTGGATAGAGCTGCTTTAAACCAGAACGCAGCGCATTATCAAAAGCATTAACCGGTCCATTTCCTGTTCCAGTACAAGATATTTGTTTTCCTTGCGCTGTCACAGCAACTTCGGCTTTGGTAATAATTGATTGATCCTGTGCGCGTTCAACTGTTGTTAGCCAATGATCTATTGTGAAAAATGAAGGGCGTTTTCCTTTAACTTCTTCAAGCATGAGGAGTTCGAATGATGCATCGGCTGCTTCAAAGGTAAAGCCACGGGATTCCATCTCTTTAACGCGATCAACAATGCGACCAACTAACTCGCGGTCACCACCAAGATCTACGCCGAGTTCTTGAGACTTAAGTTCGATTGATGCACGACCTGCCATGTCTGAGACCAACATGCGCATATCGTTTCCGACGGATGCGGGATCTTCGTGCTGATAAAGCGCTGGATCAACTTTGATTGCAGATGCATGCAGGCCAGCCTTATGTGCAAATGCTGAGACACCAACGTATGGCTGGCGACCGGATGGAGAAATATTTGTCACTTCGGCAACCGCATGTGAGATTCTGAAAGATTCACGCAAGAAATTTTCGGGTAGGACTAGTTGCTTCTTCTTTAACTCTAAATTGGCAATGATGGTAACTAAATCAGCATTGCCCGTACGTTCACCGTATCCATTTAAAGTTCCCTGAACATGCGTTGCTCCAGCTGCAACTGCCGCCATTGAGTTGGCAACAGCGCAACCTGTGTCATTGTGGCAATGGATACCGACACGTGCAGAAGTTGCAGTCAAGACATCATGAACAACGTCTGCGATTTCATCCGGCAACATTCCGCCATTGGTGTCGCAAAGTGCTGCCACATCTGCGCCAGCTTCCATGGCGACGCGGATAACTTCTAGCGCGTAATCGCGATTGGCGCGGTAACCATCAAAGAAATGTTCAGCATCTAGAAATACGCGCTGACCTTCGTGGCGAAGATGCGCAACTGAGTCGCGAATCATCGCGAGGTTTTCTTCCAAAGTTGTTTTCAGCGCAAGGTCTACATGGCGATCGAAGGCTTTGGCAACAAGAGTTACTGCAGGGGCACCAGAATCGCGAAGTGCACCGAGTAGAACATCATCTGCCGCATTCACATTTGGACGACGAGTTGCACCGAAGGCAACAAAAGTGGCGTTCTTAAGTTTCAATTCTTTCTTAGCGAGTGCGAAAAACTCAGTGTCTTTTGGATTAGCGCCGGGCCATCCACCTTCGATGAATCCAACACCAAGGTCATCTAAGTGACGAGCGATCGTCAACTTGTCATGAACAGAGAGATTTAAACCCTCTTGCTGTGCACCATCGCGCAGAGTTGTGTCGTATATATGAAATGCATCAGAGACTGGCATTAGATAACTCTCTTCATCCAGTCATGCTTATCAGCAGTTGTTCCGTGCTGAATCGCGAGCAAATGATTTCTTATCTCCATCGTGATCTTTCCAGGTTGTCCATCTCCTGTGATCCATGTGCCCATGGCGCTCTTTGCTTGACCAACTGGAGAGACAACCGCTGCGGTGCCACATGCAAAAATTTCTGTTATCTCACCAGATGCAACACCGGTGCGCCAATCATCGATGGATAACATAACCTCTTCAGTTTTATAACCTAAATCTATTGCTGCCGAAAGAATTGAATCACGGGTGATTCCTGGCAATAAAGTGCCAGTTAACTTTGGAGTTATTACAGATACTTCAGCGCCCTTGCCTTTAACGAAGTAAAGGTTCATGCCGCCCATCTCTTCGATCCATTTACGCTCTTTAGCATCAATCCACACAACTTGATCGCAACCTTCTTTAGCCGCAGCCTTTTGCGCAACAAGGGATGCCGCATAGTTTCCGCCACACTTTGCTTCACCTGTTCCGCCTTGCGCAGCGCGCACATATTCGGTTGAGATCCAAACAGATACAGCCTTTGATGGATCAAAGTAAGCACCCGCTGGCGTTGCAATAAGAATGTAAGTCGCCTTATTGGAAGGTCGAACACCAAGTCCAACTTCAGTTGCGATCATAAATGGGCGGATGTAAAGAGATTCGCCAACTTTATTTGGCACCCAACCTGCATCTTGTGTAACAAGAGTTTGCACAGTTTCTAGAAATAGAGCTTCTGGCATTTCTGGAAGTGCTAAACGAGCTGCAGATTTTGCAAAGCGACGTGCATTTG
>CAITKS010000147.1 GCA_903893085.1 uncultured Actinomycetes bacterium
AAACTAGCGATTTCGGACTCAGTCCACACAAGTGGTTCTGGCCCAATTCTCTTCACATCTTTCTCGTTCGACGAAAGCGAAGAATCTGTACTTGTAATACCCGAAATTGTCGTTGGTATGCGCAACGGCAGTTCTTGGATCACTTGGATTGGTGATCAAGCACAGCCAAAGCTCGCGGAAAGTGCGCAGTACTTAGAAGATGCCGAATACAACTGGGGTGATGGATCGCTCAGCCCAGCCGAATGGCAGATGCGGGTTGCGCAAGCGATTAAGGAAATTGAAAGTACCAAACTTGAAAAAGTTGTTCTCGCTCGCGATTTAAAAGTTAACTCCCATCGCGCAATTGATCCAAGAAAAATCCTTCGCAATCTCAGCGCCGAATATCCATCGACATGGATCTTTGCCGTCGATGGCTTGATCGGTGCAACACCTGAACTCTTACTCCGCCTATCTCGCGGTATGGTTACATCACGCGTACTTGCCGGAACGATTAGCAAAACCGGTGATGATGAAAAAGATTTGGCACTGGCTGCTTCTCTTGCGCGGTCTTCAAAAGATTTAGAAGAACACGAGTACGCCGTGCGTTCGGTTGCAGATGCTTTAGAACCATTCTGTACATCAACAAACGTGCCAGAGTCTCCATTTGTATTGCACTTAGCAAACGTAATGCACCTTGCGACCGACGTGACCGGTGCGCTAATTGAGAGCAAAAAGAGCGTTGATGCTTTTACAATTCTTGAGAAATTACATCCATCTGCTGCAGTCTGCGGAACTCCTACGGAAATCGCGGCAAAGATAATTAAGGATATTGAAGGAATGTCACGTGGTCGCTATGCCGGTCCCGTTGGCTGGCTCGATGCGCGTGGAGATGGCGAGCTAGGTATCGCACTTCGTTGTGGGCAAATTACCTCGAACGAAATCAGGATCTTTGCTGGCTGCGGAATTGTTGCGGGATCTAACCCTGAAAAAGAGTTAAGTGAGAGCAACGCGAAATTTGCGCCCATGCGCAGTGCGCTTTCTTAAAGCGACTTCATCTTTTCTGCCAGATCCTTAATCAAATCGGCATTTACTTCACGATTAGGTACATCAAGGACTACAACGCTTAACCCTTCAACTTTTGTTTTGAGTTCTTTTACTAAATCAGATGCGTTATTGATGCGCTTTGAGTTGATGCCCATGGATGCTGCAATCGCCGCAGGATCCAAGCCGTGTGGTGTCCCGAAGACTTGTTCAAAGCCTTTAACACCGCGTTGCGGCAACGTTGAGAAAATTCCACCGCCGTCGTTGTTTATAACAAAAATCTTTAGGTTTACTTGGTCATGATGAATTAGCCCAGTTAAATCGTGTAAGAAAGCTAAATCTCCCAGAACTGCCACGGCTGATCCATGTTGCGTTGCGATACCCGTGGCTGTTGAAATATTTCCATCTATTCCGGCAAGTCCACGATTGGCGTAAGTCGTAATTGCAGAGCGTGCCGAGGCGAAGGCTTCGAAATCTCTAATTGGACGTGATGACGCAATAAATAAAGTGGTTTTGTCAGAAAGGTTAGCTGCAATTTCGCGAGCAATAAGTGGCTCAGA
>CAITKS010000148.1 GCA_903893085.1 uncultured Actinomycetes bacterium
ACTTGCGATTGTGCTGGCCTGCGCCACTGGCATTGGCCTTTGGTATCAGCGCACACGCGGGGAATTTCGTAAGAAAAAGACGGTAAATGGGCCGAAGTTAACCGCAGCCATTGTTGGCAGTGAACTTGGATCTCGGGCGACGATGGTGCAATTCTCATCAGCATTCTGCACTCCTTGCCGGGCAACAAAAGTTTTGCTTGAAGATATGGTCAAGACGATGCCTGATGTTCGATATGCCCATGTTGATGCCGAATCGCATTTAGAACTTGTGCGCAAACTCGATATCCGTTCAACGCCTACGACCTTGTTCTTAAATAGCGCTGGTGTTGAAGTTGGCCGTGCCATGGGAACGCCAAAGCGCGCTCAAGTTCACGCGGCTTTGGCTGCTATTCATTAACTCTGGCAGTTGCGAATATTTCGCAACTAGCGTTACCTCATCTCTCTCTTTATTCTTATCTCATGTTCCGCATCGAAACCAGTTACTTCACAAAGCGCCGTGTGCTTGATTACGGCCGCTTAACTGGCTCCATGTGTCGCGCTTAGTTGCAACCTAAAAACTAATCCAACGACCCATAATCGATTTAAGTTAAGGAATGAAAATGTCAGTATCAATTGATGCAAGAGGACCAAGATGGTCAGCACTCTTTACAACTATTGTTTTGGCGCTAGCTCTTGTGACATCAAGTGTTTGGGTGATTGCCTTCCAAGCAGTTGTTTTTGCTATTGGAGTCCTTCGCGGACCGCAGTTCACTCCTTATGCTTTTCTGTATAAGAAAATAATTAAGCCACGTCTGAAGTCAACTGAGACTTTTGAAGATGTTCGACCTCCGCAGTTTGCACAAGCTGTTGGACTTGGTTTTGCACTTGTCGCGATTATTGGATCAGCAATTGGGGCCGGTGGGGTCTTTACAGTTGCAGTTGGGTTTGCACTTGCCGCAGCATTCTTGAACTCGGCATTTAATTTTTGTTTGGGTTGCGAGATGTATTTGCTCATCTTGCGCGCCCGCACTGCCAAGTAAGTTCGATTTACCCCTTACCAAAACAACTAACAGGAGATAAAAATGTCACGTGAAAAATCACTAGTAAGCGCCGACTGGGTTGCTGAAAATATCAACAATCCAAAGGTAGTTATCGTGGAAGTCGATGAAGACACCACTTTGTACGAGCAAGGCCATATCGAAAACGCAATCACATTCCACTGGCGTGATGATCTGCAAGATGGGCTGATTCGCGATCTGATCTCAAAGGAAAAGTTTGAGGCACTTCTTTCTAAGTCAGGGATTTCAAATGACTCAACAGTCATTCTGTATGGCGGAAACAACAACTGGTTTGCAACATATGCCTTCTGGTATTTCAAGGTTTATGGACACCAAGATGTTCGCTTGCTAGACGGTGGACGCAAGCGTTGGGAACTCGATGCTCGTCCATTCGTGACCGTTGTGCCAACTCGCACAGCAACACGTTATGTTGCTAAAGAGCGCGATAACTCGATTCGTGCATACCGCGATGAAGTCATTGCGGCGATTGGAACTCTAAATATTGTAGATGTTCGTTCTCCTGCAGAATTCAGCGGTGAACTTGCAGCTCCTGCGCACTTGCCACAGGAACAAGGTCAGATCAAGGGACATATTCCAACTGCAAAGAATATTCCTTGGTCAAAGGCTGCCAATGAAGATGGCACGTTTAAAACTGATACAGAGTTAAAAGAACTTTACGTCGGTGCCGGTGTTGATCTTGCAAAAGACACCATCGCGTATTGCCGTATCGGAGAACGCTCTGCATTCTCTTGGTTTGTTCTGCACGAACTTCTTGGCGTTGCAAACGTTAAGAATTACGACGGATCGTGGACCGAATACGGTTCACTTGTTGGTGTTCCAGTAGCTGTAGGCGCATAAGTTGAAAACTTGCGGTGCAACTCCCGGCGGTCCATCACTCGATGGCATTGACGTTACAACACAAACAATCATCCAAGGTGTTGTACTCAGGGACGGGGACGATGGAGTACCTAACGGAACTCCTGTCGGTAACGCACATGTGCGATTGTTAGATCGCGACGGAGAATTCACCGCAGAGCTTCCAACTAATTTGCAAGGACAGTTTCGTTTCTTCGCCGCCCCTGGTGTTTGGAGACTTGTGGTTCAAGCACCGGGTGCGCGCGTAGAACAGCAGATCATCGCTGCGCAGGGCGTTCCTGCAGATATCGTCATTTCACTTTGAAGGTAGGCTTAACCCATGGCTGATCAACACGAACTCCGCGATAAAGGCTTGCGCTTAACCCCGCAACGCGAACTCGTTCTATCTGCCGTTCGCGAACTGGGCCATGCAACTCCTGAAGAAGTTGCTGAAAAAGTACGTGCAACACATCCAGGAATTAACCTTTCAACTGTTTATCGCAACTTAGAAACGCTAGAAAACGTTGGGCTTGTTCAACATACCCACCTGGGCCACGGTGGCGCCACTTATCACGCAGCTGAAGAACTAACGCATTTACATTTAGTTTGCGGTACTTGCGGATCTGTAGGGGACGCGCCGATTGATGTTGCAGCGAACTTTGTACAAAACCTGGCCGATGATTATGGATTCAAGACAGATGTTTCACACTTTGCGATTTACGGTTTATGCGCTGCGTGCGTTAAGTAAATTATGACTGCAGTATTTGTTGAAGATGGCGTCGATAAAGGCGCCATTTGGCATTTTGGTGAACCTAATAAAGAGCAGAAAGCACTGCTGGCCGGTACCGCTTGGGCTGATTTATCTCATTTAAATATTATTGCTGTATCAGGTGTCGACCGCTTGAAATGGTTACACGATTTAACAACGCAACATTTATCAGAACTTGCCGCCGGACAATGGACATCAGCCCTGATTTTAGATCCACAAGGACATGTCGAATATCAATTTAATTTAGTCGATGATGGCGACACATCGTGGTTGGTACTTGATCC
>CAITKS010000149.1 GCA_903893085.1 uncultured Actinomycetes bacterium
ATTACAAGCTGCTCACCCAGCTACGCTTTCCGGAGTTGCCGAACATTCCCGGTATGAATCAGATCCTTTAGGTCGATTCGCCGGCACAACTCGTTGGTTAACGCTTACAACATTTGCTGCTCCCGAAGTTATTGAACGCGAAGCCGCACGAGTTAATGCAATGCATGATCACGTAAAGGGCGAATTCAAAAACAAACAAGGACATGAACAAAGCTACAAAGCTAAAGATCCACGATTCTTGCTGTGGGTCCATTGCGCATTTACTGATTCGTTTTTGAAAGCACACCTTGCACTTGGTTATTCAATTGACCAGGGAGCGGATGCATATGTTGCTCAATGGAGTAAAAGCGCAGTTCCGCTTGGCCTGACAAATGCTCCGATGTCTGTTGCTGAACTTGAGGCCGCACTAGATGATTTCCGAAAGAATGACTTAGCCACTGTAGCCCGAACCGCAGAAGTAGTTCGATTTATCTTGAACCCACCCTTTGACGGTGCAGGTAAGTTCTTTTACAAAGTTATTTCAAATGCGGCTATTGCAACCTTGGATCAACATGAATTAACTCTGCTGGGATTGAAGAAAAGATCAAAGATTTGGCTTCGCATTTCACGTGTCAGTTTGGATATTTTCTTAGCAATATTGGGTCCTGAACCGCCAGCAATGCAGGTAGCTCGAGAGCGAATTGAGCGCACCTCGCCCGCATAACACATGGTTTTCTCAGGGTATTTGACCCAAACCTTTACCAAGATTTTGATGCAAATACTTTGCAAGACTTCTACCGTTTTCACATGACAAATGACTCCACATACCTGTTGAAATCATGGGCGAAAGCTCCAATTACCCGCAGATCACTTCTGTTGATGGCGGCTACAACAGCTGTTGCAGGCACATCCATTGGAAAGGCGATCGGTGTTACCGCTCCTGTAATCACCCAAGTTCTGGGCCGACCAACTGATACATCAATCGCCATAAGTGTTTTATCTTCACAGCCGATTGCAACATTTGTTGAGTACGGAACTTCTAAGACAAGGTACTTAGGCAAGACCGCCCAACTGCAGACAGCTCCAAGTTCACCAGCAGTCTTTGATATTAAAGGATTACGTGCAGGAACCAAGGTTTATTACCGAGTCAATTACAAGGGTACATCTGATGCCAAATTTGTAAATGGAAAGCAGTATTCATTCACCACGGCCCGCAAGGCTGGGTCTACCTTTGCTTTCTCAGTTCATGGTGACACACACCCAGAGCGAGCAGGCAAAATGTTTAACGCTGAACTTTATGGAGTCACGCTGGCGAATATTGCGGCACAACAGCCTGATTTTCACATCATGATGGGTGATGATTTCAGCATCGATCCACTTATTGGTAAGGGACAAGCCGACAAAGCAAATGTTGAGAAGATTTATAGCACCCATAGAAATTGGTTAACCATCGCAACGAGTTCCGTTCCACTTTTCTTGATCAATGGAAATCACGAACAAGCTGCCGCCTACTTATTGGATGGTACCGAAACTAACCCAGCGGTTTTGGCAGGTAATGCGCGCTTAAAGTATTACCCGCTGCCTGCACCAGATTCATTTTATTCAGGAAATACAACTCCAGTTGCAGGTGTAGGACTTCCTCGAGATTACTACTCATGGACTTGGGGAGATGCATTATTTGTAACTCTGGATCCTTATTGGCATTCAAGTAACCCGGTGGACAACGTTGCTGGTGTAGAAGATCCAGCAGCTACCAAAGGCGGTGGCGGTGCTGGGGGAAATAAGAAGGGTGGAGCTACTCCTGTAGCAACCGCACCTTCAGTTCCAACTGGAAATGGAAAGGTAACAAATTTATGGAATATTGGAATTGGCGATGAGCAGTATGCATGGCTCAAAAAGACTTTAGAAACAAGTAAGGCTAAATATAAATTTGTGTTCGCCCACCATGTGATGGGCACTGGGCGCGGTGCTGTGGAGGTTTCAACAAACTACGAATGGGGTGGCAAGGATCCAAAGGGACAATCAACTTTTGCCAAGGAACGTCCAAATTGGGAGTTACCAATTCATGATCTTATGGTCAAGAACAAAGTTTCTATCTTCTTTCAAGGACATGATCACATTTTCTGCACACAAGAACGTGATGGACTGATTTATCAATCGATGCCAAACCCTGCAGATGACACTTTTTCTATGTTTAATGATGATGCATACAAGAGTGGAACAAAAGCGCCTAATTCAGGACATGTTCG
>CAITKS010000150.1 GCA_903893085.1 uncultured Actinomycetes bacterium
CTTGGCACAAGTACGTGGTGCGCTAACTGATTCTCAAGTGCGCGATCTCTATAACGAGATGCTGGAACTGCCGGGCAAGATCGAACAAATTCTTGAGACAGTAGAACCACTTCGTGCGCTGACTCGCAGCTTTGCAAAGTCCGAAACGGTGCTCTTCATCGGTCGAAACATTGGCTATCCAGTAGTCCTAGAAGGTGCGCTTAAATTAAAGGAACTTGCCTACATCCACGCAGAAGGATTTGCAGGTGGCGAACTTAAGCACGGTTCAATCGCTTTGATCGATGAAGCAAAAGGAACGCCTGTAATCGCGATCTTGCCATCCGGCAGCGATCATTCACTCGATGAAAAAATGCTGAGCAATATTCAAGAAGTTAAAGCGCGCGGTGCGCGAGTTATCGTTATTGCACACGAAGGTGCCGAAGTCGTTGGCGCCGAACACATTATTCGCATTCCAGCATGCTCCCCACTTTTCCAACCAATCTTGGCAACTGTTCCCTTACAAGTATTTGCATATGAAATGGCGATTGCTCGTGGCAACGATGTTGACCAGCCACGCAATCTAGCTAAATCTGTAACGGTCGAATAAAAGATGACGGTAGTTCTAGATACTCGACGTGCTCAGATGGTCAGAGCTTTCCGCTGGTCAGCGATTTTATTTACAGGTTTCCTTTTAATCACGCATCAAGTTTTAATAAATGGTCCATTGATCGAGATTGATAAGTGGATACATCATATGGAGCGACCAGAGTTCCGTGGCGTCAGTGGATTTATCATCCGCCGCCTAGATGATTTAGGGCTGCGCGGTGTTACAGCCACCGTGCTATTAGTTGCTGCGTTCTATATTGCGCGACGTTTTAAAACTTGGCGCCCATTAAATTTAGCGATCCTCTCTGTAATTTCTCTTAACCTAGTAGTTGGTTTCTTTAAATTTTGGCTAGGCCGCACTAAGCCAAAAGTTGGATTTGATCTTCTTCATTTTGGCGGAATGTCTTATCCAAGTGGTCACGCATCTAACGCAATCTTGTCGTGGGGCGTTCTTGCATATTTGATTTATCGATATGCGCACGTTGATCGTTATCGCGGACGTTTGGCTAGCGCGGGTGTTGCTGCAATAAGTCTCACTGTGTGCACGGTTTCATTAATCCGAGATACTCACTGGTTCTCAGATTTATTAGGTGGACTCTTTATTGGCGCCGCCTTATTGGTCTTAGTCATCGCAATTGATCGCTATTGGCCATCAAATAGCCAACTCTCATAGCGCCAATTACACTAAATCCCATGATCGATGGAATCGGTATAGATGTCGTTGATATCGCGCGCTTCGCCGAATCCCTTGAACGAACTCCATCGCTTCGCGAAAAATTATTTACAACTGCCGAAGCTTCAAAACCGATTCATTCATTGGCTGCGCGCTTTGCCGCTAAAGAGGCGCTAGCGAAGGCGTTAAATGCAGGTCATGGACTTTCTTGGCACGAAGCTGAAGTAATAAACCACGAAAGCGGCAAACCGGATTTCTTATTCCGCGGTGAGATTGCCGAATTAATCGATGGAGCCAAAGTGCATTTAACTATTTCGCATGATGCTGGAATCGCATCGGCAATGGTTGTGGTTGAGCGATGACAAATCGTGCAGAAGCAGTTGTTGATCTTTCAGCGATCAAATCCAACGTTGCAACGCTTAAGGCAAAAGCTGGGGTTGATTTACTAGCCGTAGTTAAAGCAGATGCCTATGGTCATGGACTTGTTCCGGTTGCGAAAGCGGCACTTGAAGGTGGCGCTAATTGGTTAGGTGTTGCACTACTTGAAGAAGCAATTGCACTTCGCGCCGCCGGGATAACGGCGCCGATTTTGGCTTGGTTGGTTCCACCTGGTTCTGATTTTCAGAGCGCCGTAGATAACGATATTGATATTTCAGTTGCGTCAATTAAAGCACTCGATGAAGTAAGCGCGGTCAAAGGTACAAAGCGCCCACGTATTCATTTAGAAGTTGATACGGGTATGACTCGTGGTGGATTTTTGGATGAATGGAACAAAATTGATGCCCTGCATCTAAATGGCGTAGAAATTGTTGGAATCTTCTCGCACTTTGCTCGCGCGGATGAGCCAGGTCAGCCGCAAAACTTAAGTCAACTAAATCGCTTCAAGAAGATGGTCGCATCCCTTGAATCATTTGGTTACACAAATTTAATTCGTCATCTTTCAAATTCCGCGGCCACCCTTGTTGATCATGCATCTGCCTTTGACATGGTTCGTACCGGAATTGCAATGTATGGCCTGACACCGGATCTAGAAAATATGGGTTCTTCTAATTCACTTGGATTAAAACCAGCGATGACGCTGCGCGCAAAATTGCATTTGGTAAAAGAAGTTCCAGCAGGTTCGCCTGTGGGTTATGGCGCAACTGAAAAAACAAAGTCCGATACAAAACTTGGTGTTGTAGCCATGGGTTATGCCGATGGAATTCCTCGTATCGCAAAGAGCGCAGGAGTCACATTCAACGGCCAGAAAGCGCCAATTATCGGGCGTGTATCTATGGATCAATTTGTTGTTGATTTAGGTGCGCAATCATCTGCTCAATCAGGAGATTGGGTAACTGTTTTTAGTACTGGCACTAAGGGTGACTACACAGCAGATGATTGGGGTGGCGCATCTGGCTCTATTAATTATGAGATTGTCACCCGAATCGGGCCACGTGTGCCTAGAATTTACGAACTATGAGCGCCGCGGTGTTGCACGCAAAGGGAGTAAGCATCTCCTTTGGAGGTCTGAAGGCTCTTCATGATGTGCATCTAGAACTTCGCCCCAATGAAGTTGTTGGTGTAATCGGACCAAACGGTGCTGGCAAGACAACTCTATTCAATGCCATTTGCGGATTAGTAACTCCAGATTCTGGAACATTCGAATTTGGTGGCAAAGAACGTGGTTGGCCAAGTACTGTCGAGCTAGTTGATCTAGGAATCTCGCGCACGCTGCAAGGTGTTGGATTATTTCCAGAGCTAACAGTTTTAGAAAATGTCATGATCGGTGCACAGAAGTTAGCAAAGACAGGTTTGATCTCTGCAGCACTTGGCAGCAATAAGCGCGATGAAGAAGTCTTGCGCGATAAAGCGATGCGCGCCCTAGATCGTGTGTATGCAGGAACGTTGGCAAATCGTCGCGCTGACACCTTGGCTTATCCAGATACTAAACGTGTAGCCATTGCGCGCGCACTTGTCTCGGAACCAAAAATATTGATGTTAGATGAACCCGCTGGTGGATTAGGTCCGCAAGATATCGAATGGATGAATAACTTAATTCGTAACTTAACCGCAACTATGTCGATCTTAATTGTGGAGCACCATATGGATGTGGTCATGAGCGTTTGTGATCGCCTTTACGTTTTAAACTTTGGCGAAGTCATCGCAAGCGGAGAAGCTGAAAAGGTTCGACGTGACCCGGCAGTGATCGCGGCATACCTCGGAACCGGTGTCGCCTAATGTTAAAGATTGAGAATTTAACTGTTGATCATGGTGCAATTCGCGCGCTGCACGGTGTGAGCTTTAGCGTTGATCAAGGACAACTTGCTGCAGTAATTGGTGCCAATGGCGCTGGAAAAACTACTTTGTTACGTACTTTATCTGGGCTAAATAAAGCCAGTGAAGGTCAAGCACATTGGGGCGATCACAATATTTTGCATTCCAAGCCAGAAAAGTTAGTTCGACATGGCATCTCACATGTCTCCGAAGGCAAATCAGTTATTCCCGAATTAACCGTCTCTGAGAATTTAGAACTTGGTTCGCTATGGAGACGTAATCGAAAAGAATCTGCACAATCCAAAAAAGAAGTACTCGAACTTTTTCCTAGGCTAGGTGAACGACTTTCCCAACGCGCTGATACTTTATCTGGCGGGGAAAGACAGATGCTGGCGATTGGTCGCTCGATTATGTCGAAACCAAATCTACTTTTGCTAGATGAGCCATCACTTGGTTTGGCCCCACTTGTTATTGAACAGATTTTTCAGGCGATTCGCGATCTAACAACTGCCAAGGGGCTGACCGTTGTTTTGGTTGAACAAAATGCTATGGGCGCGCTAAAGATTGCAGATATCGGAATCGTGTTAAATCTTGGATCAATTGCAGCCACCGGTAGCGCCGCTGTACTTAAAGACGACCCAGCAGTGCGCGCTGCTTACTTGGGGTTCTGATTATGTTTGAATTTTTTAATACGCTGCTAATCGGTATAACTGCCGGTTCAATTTATTCGCTGATGGCGATTTCAATTGTTTTAGTTTGGCGCAGCACGCGAGTGGTTAACTTCGCAGCTGGTGGTTTAGCGCTGGCATCATCATTTGTGGGTGCAGCGATACTCGAGAAGACTGGTTCTTTTTGGATTGCTCTGCCAATTGCAATGCTGGCAGGTGCAGCATTTTCCGCTTTCATTGAATACTTCTTTTTACGCCCATTGCTTAAGCGATCAGGCGATAAAGGCGCAGAAATTTTCTTGCCGATCATCGCCACTTTAGGTCTGCTTGGGATCATAAAGACAATTCTTAACTTCATCTATGGTGAACGCGTTGGATCTTTACCGCCACCGCTTTCGGATAAAGGGTTTATCGTCTCGGGAGAAAGCATCGCCTTATCTCCCATGCGCATACTTATTCTGGGAATAGTCCTTTTATTGATGATTTCCCTAACTCTAATTTTCCAACGCACCAACCTTGGTTTATCACTACGAGCTTCTTCATTTGCACCAGAGATTTCTCGGTTAGCAGGTATCCGCGTTGATTTAATTCGCACAGTTGGATGGGCCATTTCAGGTGCTGCAGGTGCGACTGCTGGAATATTGCAGACCACAAATGGCTCTGGCTCAGTTTCACCTGAATCATTTGAATTTAGTTTGCTACTCGTATTCGGTTTCGTTGCTGCAGTAATCGGTGGAATCGAAAGCCTGGTTGGCGCAGTACTCGGCGGTCTTACGCTAGGAATTATTCTGGCTTTCATTTTGATGTATGTCGGTGGATCACTTGTCTTCTTCGCGGCATTCTTAATCTTGATTTTGGTTTTGCTCTTGCGACCACACGGAATTATCGGAGCGAAAGGTGGCCGTCGTGCATAAACTCCACGTAACCAACAAACATCGCTTCTTCGGATTCGTTCTTATTGGCTTAGCGGTTTACATTCTTAGCAACGTAGTTGACGAATGGAAAGCATTTCAAGGTGCAACGATTGCTGTCTATGCAGTTGCAATCGCTTCAGTTATTTTATTAACTGGTTATTCAGGCCAGATTTCACTTGGACATGGTGCGCTATTGGCAATTGGCGCATACACCGCAGCGCTAACTCAGATTTATCTGCAGCTACCAGTTTGGTTATGTTTTGTCGCCGCAGTTATTGTGACATCTCTATTCGGAGCACTACTTGGTTCCGCTGCCGCGCGATTATCTGGGCCGTACTTAGCAGGAACGACTTTGGCACTTGCAGTTGGTTTGCCATCGATTGCAAACCAATTCTCATTCTTGGGCGGCGAACAAGGAATTTCATTTGATGCTGGATGGCCACCACTTTCATTCGGTGAGGAATTCACGCAGTACAAATGGTTCTTCTGGATTACATCCCTTGCAGCGCTAATAATTATCTGGTGGATCCAAAATGTGTTGCGCTCTCGTTATGGCCGCACTTGGCGCGCAGTTAAGACCAACGAGGTCGCCGCCGAATTGGCCGGAATCCACGTGGGCCGCTCCAAAGTCCTGGCCTTTACCGTCAGCGCCGGCATCGCCGGCATGGCCGGAGCCCTGCTGGCCACGACCATAAATAACGTCTCTCCGAGCGCTTTCCCGCTTGCGCTCTCCTTTGCCATCGCCACCGGAGCCGTCCTATCTGGCGTAAACACCCTCGGAGGCGTCATGATTGGGGCAGTAGCTCTGGTTGCGATCCCCGAAATCGCCTCATTGGTCTCAGACCGATGGAGCGAGTCGGAGTCCGTGGCCACGTTATTGCCTGACTTCATCGTCAGCGCACTCTTAATATTGACGGTCTTTTTGGCGCCGAAAGGTCCGATCGAGAAGTTTCGGTCGCGTCACGTTAAGTAAGAGTTAACCTGCTCGTAAGATAACTCTCACGAAGCACAACAGTTCTACCCCGCAATACCCCTCGATGGAAGGAAAAATATGATCAGAACGACTCGTCGGAAGTTTCTCGTAACTTCCGCGGTGATGGCTGCAACCGCGCTCTCACTCTCTGTAATGCCGGCACAAGCAATTTCGCCGCGTTCAGAAGTAGGCGTGACTTCAACCGCAATCAAACTTGGCATCACTTTGCCAATGACTGGCTCAGCTAGCTATGGATACAACCAACTCCCTGGAGCGATGAAGGCATATTTTGATTATGTCAACGCAAACGGTGGAGTAAATGGTCGCAAGATCAGCCTCGTTGTAAAAAATGACGGCTACCTTCCAAAGCAGGCAATTCAAAATACTCAAGATTTAATTGGTAAAGATAAGGTCATGGCAGTTATCGGAGCACTTGGAACAGCAAACAATAAGGCTGTTGCATCTGCGGTAAACCTTGGCCGCCGCGGAATTCCAAGCCTCCTTATCAATACAGGATTCAGCGGATTCAATGATCGCAAAGCATTCCCAACTTCATCAACAATCTTGCCTTCATACGTCATGGAAGCAAAGATGATGAGTAAGTACGCTAAAGACACTTACCCAGGCAAGAAAGTTTGCTTGTTGTATCAGGATGATGACTTTGGTGATGACGCACTTGTCGGCTTCGATAAGTCACACGGTGACCTCGACTTCGCAGTCAAGATTGCATACCCATCACTTTCACAAGGTGTAGCTGGCGTTCCAGATTCATGGATCACTAAGTTCAAGGCCGGCGGCTGCGAAGTGCAGATCATCTTCGGTGTTGCAAGTGCAACCTTGTACACAATCTTGGCTGCTGTAAAAGCACAGTACGCACCTAAGTGGATTCTTGGTTCAGTTGGTGCCGATATTGGTTCAATTAACCCAGCCACAGTGCCTTACGTAACTGGCGCTACATCACTGTCATTCATGCCATCTGTTGTAGATCCAAAGGATGAATACGTTGAACTGTTCAAGGAAATTAATACCAAGTACAACGCCGGCGCTAAGTTCACTAGCTGGGCACTCATTGGTATGAACAACGCATTCATTGCAGTGCAAGCGCTAAAGGCAGCTGGTAAGAACCCAACTCGCAAATCGCTTCTCGCAGCAATCGATGCGGGTGGTTCTAAGTTCCCTAACGCAGCACTTGTTCCTTTGAATTATTCAAAGACAAGCAACGTTGGTCTAAATGGATACTGGTTCGGTACTTTCAATAAGACCGGCGACTTGGTTCCA
>CAITKS010000151.1 GCA_903893085.1 uncultured Actinomycetes bacterium
GAAGATTTCTGGCGGCTATGACGGACGCGGTGTATGGAAAATATCGAATTCAGCCGAACTAGAGGAAGTTTTAAAAGAAAATCCTCAAATTTTAATTGAAGAGTTAATTGACTTTGATTGTGAGATAGCGGTGATGGTCGCCCGATCTGCTCACGGTCAGGCAACTACTTGGGCCCCAACACAAACTGTGCAAGCAGATGGAATTTGTACTCTCACAATTACTCCTGCACCCGTAATTTCCCAGGAGGTTTCAGAAAAAGCACAGCATCTTGCGCTATCAATTGCTAACGATATTTCGCTGATCGGAGTAATGGCAGTTGAAATCTTTGTTAAGGAAAATGATTTATTTATAAATGAATTAGCGATGCGTCCTCATAATTCAGGACATTGGACAATTGAAGGATCGCGAACAAGCCAGTTCGAACAACATTTACGTGCCATCTTGGATCTTCCTTTAGGAGATCCTTCAATGACCGCTAAATTTGCTGTCATGGGCAATATCTTGGGCGGTGAAAAGACTGATATGTATCGCCCCTATCTTCATTTAATGGCGCGTAATCCGCAGCTTAAGTTTCACCAATATAAGAAAGAAGTTCGAGCGGGTCGCAAAATAGGCCATGTCACCGTTATCGGAGAAAACCTTCTAGAATTAACCGAGATAGCCGAACATGCACGCGACTATATGAGCGGAGAAATTGATGAGTGATGTAGCAATCATCATGGGGTCAGATTCTGATTGGCCAGTAATGGAAGAAGCTGCAAAAGTTCTAGATGCATTTGAAATTTCATACACTGCAGAAGTTCTATCGGCTCACCGCATGCCACTTGAAATGGTTGAGTTTGCACAGCGCGCTAAGGAAAATGGTTTTAAAGTGATTATCGCTGGAGCTGGTGGTGCGGCTCATCTTCCTGGAATGGTTGCCTCCCTTACCGCCCTTCCAGTAATTGGAGTACCCGTGCCGCTTAAGAACTTAGACGGAATGGATTCGCTGCTATCGATTGTGCAGATGCCAGCAGGTATACCTGTCGCGACAGTTGGTGTGGGCAATGCAAAGAATGCAGGGCTTTTGGCTGCGCGAATCCTTGGAGTTTGTGATGAAAGTGTTTCAGCAAAAGTTGAAAGCGCGCTCAAGGAAATTAATGAAGAAGCGAAAACAAAAGGCGCAAATCTAACCGCTCGACGCAATCAGAAAACTGGTTTTTAATTAGTCTGAACGACCAAGTGCATGAAAGCGCCAACCAGCTGCGCGCCATTTGTCGCGATCGAGCATATTGCGACCATCAATTAAGAACTTAGATTTAACTAATTGCCCAATTACTGAAGGATCGAGCTCGCGATATTCCTTCCACTCAGTTAAGTGAAGAATTGCATCTGCACCTTTTACGCAATCAACAACTTTCTCTGCGTAATCCAAATTAGGAAAACGCTTACGCGCTGGTTCAATTCCCTTTGGATCGTGGACAACCACAGTGGCACCTGCTGCTTGCAATTGTGCTGCGATGTCCAACGCCGGGGAATCACGCACATCATCGCTATCGGGCTTAAACGTTGCGCCAAGAACAGCAATTTTATATTGCGTTAAATCTTCAGAAAGGTCTGCACGAACTACATCGATAACACGTTGGCGAGCACGTATGTTGATGGCATCAATTTCACGTAAGAATTCCAGCGCTTGATCAGCGCCAAGTTCTTGAGCGCGCGCCATAAATGCACGAATATCTTTTGGAAGACATCCGCCACCAAATCCGATACCTGCCTGCAAGAAACGGTTGCCAATGCGTGGGTCATAACCGATTGCCTTGGCCAATACAGTTACATCTCCACCAGCTGCTTCACACACTTCAGCCATGGCATTAATAAATGAGATCTTGGTTGCTAAGAATGAGTTCGCTGCGACTTTCACAAGTTCTGCTGTTGGCAGATCAGCACGGATCCAAGGAGTTCCAAGATCGATGATTGGTTTATAAACCTCTTTTAGGATTTTCTCAGCGCGATCATTTACAACGCCAACGACCAAGCGATTTGGGGTCAAAGTATCTTCAACGGCGAAGCCTTCACGGAGGAACTCGGGGTTCCATGCCAGGTCAGCATGTGGAGCAGTTTCTGCCAGCATCTCGCGAAGTGACTGTGCGGTACCGACCGGGACAGTGGATTTTCCAACAAC
>CAITKS010000152.1 GCA_903893085.1 uncultured Actinomycetes bacterium
CTTGCCAACTGGATCTCCATTTGGATCAAAGACTGCTGTACCTGCCAAGCGTGCAATAAAGACTCGATTTATTGTGTTGCCACTCATTTTTGGCCTCCCTTCATTGGCTAAGGGTATCGGCTACGGTTACTGTCATGTCGCAGCCTTTAAATCGTGATAACCACACACAGATTCCTGCGCGCCCCGATTTAATTCGATTAGGCATAGGAATTATTGGAATCGGCACATCTGGGCCACTAATCGCCATGAGTTCGATGCCAGTTCTCTCATTGATTTTCTGGCGAAATTTCGGCGGAGCGCTGATGACCGCACCATTTGCACTTCGCCATCGCATCGATCGAACCGGCGCAAAATGGGCGATTCTCTCTGGAGTTGTATTGGCGCTGCATTTCTATGGTTTCTTCTTAGCAATGCGTATGACAACAGTTGCTGCGGGTACTGCTCTTGTTGCACTTCAGCCAATATTCGCTGCGCTATTTCTTAAGTTAACTGGTGGTGATATTCCATCTCGTGCATGGATGGGCATGTTCGTAAGTTTCGGGGGAGTGGTGCTCATTTCTGGAATCGACTTACAAATATCGCTACGCGCTTTTCTTGGAGATTTAGCTGCAATCATTTCAGCAGCCCTTGCGGGAATGTATATGTTGATTGGCGCACGCGCCCAACGAACTTTAGAAACAGCAACTTACACATCAATTTGCTATTTCTTCTGCGCCATAACTGCATTGCCATTGGCCATAATTGCAGGCAATGAACTTCTGAATTTCAGTGGACGTGAATGGTGGATTCTCTTAGGGCTTATTTTCGGAGCACAATTTTTAGGTCACACTATGTTTAACTCAGTGCTTAAGCGAGTCTCACCTGCTGTTGTATCTTTGATTGTTTTCTTCGAAGTTCCAGTTAGTTCTATTTTGGCTATTTGGTGGCTGGATCAGCGCCCACCAGTTGGCGTAGTCCCTGGAATTGTCCTAATCCTTTTTGGATGTGCGCTGGTTGTGTTGCGCACCAGACCCACTCGCGTAATGATTGAAGAGTAAAAATAGAATGAATTTAAAATGATTGATTTACATACTCACACCACAGCTAGCGACGGTACAGATTCACCTGCAGCTTTGGTAAATAAAGCACTTTCTGCCGGCATTACAACGTTGGCGGTTACCGATCATGACAGCACTGCGGGTTGGAGTGAAGCGGTAACAGCGCTTCGTTCACCACTTTCTTTAGTCCTTGGTGCTGAAATTTCAACGCTAACCCTTGATGGCATTAGCGTTCACATGCTTGGTTTGTTATTTGATGGCGAGAATAAAAGTATGCAAGAGATGTTGGCAGATTCTCGAGATACCCGAATTCCTCGTATGCGAAAGATGATTGATCTACTGGCAGCTGATGGGATTGATATTTCATTAGAAGATGTGATGGCGGCAACCCCAGTTGGTGCAACCTTGGGTAGACCTCACCTGGCGGATGCGCTGGTGCGAAACAAGGTTGTGGCATCACGCGATGAGGCATTTCTTGAGTTATTACATAATGATTCAAAGTACTACGTAACACATGCTGCGCCGACGCCTGAAGATGCTATTCGTCAAATAAATCAGGCAGGAGGTGTTGCTGTGATTGCGCATCCATTTGCATCGAGGCGAGGCGAAGTTATTTCGGCGGCAACTTTTAAGGATTTAGTTTCTGCAGGATTACACGGAATCGAAGTAAACCATCGTGATCATTCTCAAATTGAGCGTGAACAACTCATTGAAATTGCAGATCAACTTGGATTGGTAAAAACCGGGTCTAGTGATTACCACGGCCAAGGTAAACTAAATGCACTGGGAGAAAATCTCACCGATCCCGATCAATGGGCTCGACTTGAATCGTTAGCAAGCGCTCGAAGGGTCGTCACAAAGTGAACGTCATTGAAGTAAGTGCAGTTACATTCGCAATTCAGGCTTTCGTAACCCTCTTGGTAATTCTCGATCCTCCAGGTGCAACGCCAATTTTCCTTGGACTAGTTGCCGACAAAACGAAGAAGGAACGCGTTCAGCTTGCTTGGCAGGCAGCGCTTGTTTCCCTAATAGTTATTACCTTCTTCTCGCTATTTGGTCGATTTATTTTGGAATACATGAATGTTTCAATGGAAGCGTTACAAGCAGCAGGTGGATTGCTTTTACTTTATGTATCTCTGGAACTCTTAACTGGGCGCGATATGGGTGGGGATGACTCAAAAGATAAAAACATTGCCCTAGTTCCACTTGGAACACCTTTACTAGCCGGACCTGGTGCGATCGTTGCAACCATGATCTTCGTTCAGCAGATTGAGACACCCGCACAAAGTATTGGTCTGATCGCAGCAGTGGTTGCCGTACACATTGTTATTGCAGTTTCCTTA
>CAITKS010000153.1 GCA_903893085.1 uncultured Actinomycetes bacterium
CTGAAGTTAGCCAATGATCAATTTTAAAGAATGAAGCACGAGAGCCATTGATTTCTTCATGGAGTAACAATTCAAAAGAAGCATCGGCCGCTTCGAAAGTGAAACCGCGCGATTCCATCTCTTTTACGCGATCAACAATACGACCAACTAATTCGCGGTCTCCCCCGAGGTCAACACCTAGTTCTAGCGATTTCATTTCAATCGAAGCGCGACCTGCCATGTCTGATACCAACATGCGCATATCGTTGCCAACTGATTCAGGATCTTCGTGTTGGTAAAGCGATGGATCAATTTTAATTGCACTGGCATGCAGGCCAGCTTTATGTGCAAACGCGGAAACCCCGACGTACGGTTGACGAGCGCTTGGATTGATATTTGTAATTTCGGCAATGGCATGTGAGATTCGGAAAGATTCACGTAGCGAGTTTGCCGGTAGAACTAACTTCTCTTTCTTGAGTTCTAAGTTAGCAATAATCGTGACTAGATCAGCATTTCCGGTGCGCTCGCCATAACCATTTAGCGTGCCTTGTACATGAGTGGCACCAGCTGCAACAGCTGCCATTGAATTAGCGACTGCACAGCCTGTGTCGTTGTGGCAGTGAATGCCAAGACGGGCGTTGCTTGCTTGCAATACATCGTGAACTACTTGTGACAATTCATCAGGCAACATGCCGCCGTTGGTATCGCAAAGCGCAATTACATCAGCGCCAGATTCAGCCGCAACGCGCACTACTTCGAGCGCGTATGCGCGGTTAGAGCGATAGCCATCAAAGAAATGTTCAGCATCGAGGAAAACTCGCTGACCTTCGGCACGTAGATGAGTAATCGAATCGCGAATCATCGCTAAGTTCTCATCGAGTGTGGTCTTAAGCGCTAAATCAACATGGCGATCGTATGACTTTGCTACCAAAGTAACTGCTGGTGCCCCACTATCGCGAAGTGCACCGAGTAGAGCGTCATCGGCTGCTTTCACATTAGGACGACGAGTCGCACCGAATGCTACGAATGTTGCGTTCTTAAGTTGTAACTCTTTCTTAGCGCGCGCGAAAAATTCGGTATCTTTTGGATTAGCACCTGGCCATCCGCCTTCAATGAAACCAACACCTAAATCATCTAAGTGACGTGCGATTGCTAACTTATCGTGCACCGAAAGGTTAAGGCCTTCTTGCTGCGCACCATCGCGCAGAGTGGTGTCATAGATATGAAAGGCGTCGTTGATTGTCATGTTAAATTCTTAGAGAACCTTATGAACCCAGTTATGGGTATCTGCAATTGTGCCGTGTTGAATTCCAAGTAACGTATTACGAATCTGCATGGTGATTACACCTGGTTGACCATCGCCAGTTACCCAGGTGCCCATTGAACTTTTAGCTTGCCCAACCGGAGAAACAACTGCAGCAGTACCGCATGCGAAGATTTCAGTGATCTCACCACTTGCCACGCCATCGCGCCAATCATCGATGCTGATCATCTCTTCCGAAGTTTTATATCCGAGGTCTTTGGCAACACTGAGAATTGAATCGCGAGTAATACCTGGCAATAAAGTGCCAGTTAATTTTGGTGTTACAACAGTGGCGTCTTTGCCTTTACCTCTTACGAAGTAAAGATTCATGCCGCACATCACTTCAACCCATTTACGTTCTACCGCATCGATCCAAACAACTTGATCGCAACCTTGCGCTGCTGCGGCCTTTTGCGCAACTAGTGAAGCTGCGTAATTTCCGCCACATTTAGCTTCGCCAGTGCCGCCAAGAGCTGCGCGGACATATTCGGTTGAAATCCAAACGCTTACGGCCTTTGATGGGTCAAAGTAAGCACCAACAGGTGTAGCAATAAGTAAGTAGGTGGCCTTATTTGTTGGGCGAACGCCTAAACCAACTTCAGTTGCGATCATGAATGGGCGAATATAGAGCGCTTCGCCTATCTTGCCCGGAACCCAGCCAGCATCAGTCTTTACTAGCTCTTCAACAGTCTTGATAAACAAATCAATTGGCATTTCTGGCAGAGCTAAACGATTAGCACTGCGTGCAAAGCGATTGGCATTTGCATCGGGGCGAAAGAGTGAAATGCCGCCATCAGGTTGTCGATACGCCTTCATACCTTCGAAGATTTCTTGGCCGTAATGAAATACCGCTGTTGCTGGGTCTAGTGAAAGTGGGCCATATGGAATTAGCTCTGGTTCAGCCCAACCAGTTGCTTCATTCCATTCGCAGATAACCATGTGGTCGGTGTAGTACTTACCAAAACCTGGATTTGCAATTTTTTCGGCGCGATCAGCAACGGAGACAGCAGTGGTAGAAAGGCGGTACTTCATTGTATTTCCCTTTGTGCCTATGCAGTTAGCAATGCGAGCAGCGCATCGCCAACTTCAGTTGTAGAACGTTTCTTATCGCCACGATTAAGCAAATCTTGCGCAACAGCTTTTTCAAC